>CAJAQT010000120.1 GCA_903944165.1 uncultured Methylococcaceae bacterium
GATTTAAGATAACGAATAAACTCAGGGTAGCGAATAAGGTTAATGAGGCGCTGACCTTTATCAATTTGCTGCAAACCAAGAATTTGTCTTGCGGCTTTGTTCGCCCATTCAATATCATCGTTGTTATCTAAAACAACGGCGGCATCAGGAAGCGCTTCGGTGGATTGTCTAAATTGTTCGATTAATTTACGTAATTTTTTCTTACGGCGTTTTTCACTTTTTTTTATGCGATAGATTTGGTAGTAAATTTCTTCCCAAATACCGCTAGTTTTAGGATATTCTCCTTTGCCACCTTGGCTAATCCATTTTTCAAAACGTCTTATTTGAGAAAGCTGAATAAGCAAAATAGTGAGGGTTAGCAGCAATAATGTCGGAACAAGATATCCGGTTAAGCCTCCAATTAAAAAAACACTTAAATAAAGCAGAATAAGACGGGTGAATTCTTGATGCCAAGGATGCATAGGTTATGACACTAAAGAAAAGCGGTAACCAAAACCTCTTACTGTTTGAACTAAATCTTCTCGACCGTGCTCGCCAAGGATTCTTCGTAAGCGACGAATATGGACATCAATAGTGCGCTCTTCGATATAAACACTCCGACCCCACACTTGATCAAGTAATTGTGTGCGGCTGTAGACTTTATCAGGATGGGTCATAAAAAATTGCATTAAACGAAACTCTGTTGGACTTACTTCTAATTGTTTATTGCCAATACTGAGTCGATGTTGTTCGGTATCTAAGGTTAAATCGCCTAAAACAATTTGTGCTAAACCTTGAATTTTACCGCTGCGCCTAAGGACTGCACGAATTCGTGCAACCAGCTCCTTGGGCGAAAAAGGCTTAGTGATATAATCGTCAGCACCAATTTCAAGGCCTCTAACTTTATCTTCTTCTTCGCCGCGTGCAGTGAGCACAATAATCGGCAAGTCACGATAAATAGGTTCTTTTTTTAAGCGTCGAGCCCACTCGACACCACTAATGCCTGGTAACATCCAATCGAGTAAAATTAAATCTGGTGAGAAGTCATCCAAAACTTTTTGAGCTTCTTCTGCATCAGCAGCGGCAATGGATTTAAATCCAGATTGCTCTAACACCATGACCAGCATTCCTCTAATGGCGTCTTCATCTTCAACAACGAGAACATTAAGTCTTGACATAATTTTTTGAGTAGTTGGAATTAAATATTTTGTGGTAATAAAATAGTAACAAAGTGCTTGTTACCTTTTGATGACAATGTGTTGTTTAATGGCAATGTGTTTCATTTTATCGGATTAGCGGTTGTTTTAGGAAATAAACGCGCGCGTTATACCAATATAATTAAGTTACTGGTTGCGCTAGGTAGCGGAACAAACGTTTTTTTGCATGATTCTCTCTTTTAAATTACTAAATTTAGCCAATGATTTTTTCTGATTTACTTGCTTCATTAGCTCAACAGCTGCCCTTGTGTTTAAGTCTTGATCGACACCCCTTAACGCGACAACTTGAAAGTTTGCGTCAACGTGCGCGGCAGGGAAAGTTGCCCGAGGAGTCGTTACGTGTTGTACAAGAACGTATTGCACATTCGGTGGCGGCAAGGGCGAGACGTTTGGCAAGTATTCCCGTGTTGAATTTCCCTGATTTGCCTGTCACGGCAAGACGAACTGAGATTGCAGCCTTAATTGAGCAGCATCAAGTGCTGGTGATGTGTGGTGAAACGGGCTCTGGAAAAACCACACAGTTGCCAAAAATCTGTCTGTCAATTGGTCGAGGGGCGGCTGGCTTGATTGGTCATACACAACCACGGCGAATTGCAGCGCGCACGGTTGCTGATCGTATTGCCGAAGAATTAGGTGAGAAAATTGGTCAAGCAGTGGGGTATAAGATTCGTTTTAATGACAAAACACAGCCAACATCTTTAGTTAAATTAATGACGGATGGTATTTTGTTAGCAGAATCTCAAAATGATCCTTACTTAAATCAATATGATACGATCATTATTGATGAGGCTCATGAACGTAGTTTAAACATTGATTTCTTAATTGGGTACATGAAATGGTTATTGCCCAAGCGCCCCGATTTAAAATTAATCATCACCTCAGCAACTATTGATACGCAACGCTTTTCTGCACATTTTAATAATGCGCCCATTATTGAGGTGTCTGGGCGTACCTATCCTGTTGATATTCGTTATCGTCCGCCTGAAGCGCAGGTGCGCGAGGAAGACTCTGAGGCCGATAAAGATGAAACCAGTGATGATTTACAGCACGCTATTTTAGATGCCGTCGATGAGTTGTATCGAGATTTACGCGGCGACATATTAATCTTTTTAAGTGGTGAACGAGAGATTCGTGAAACCACGGATTCCTTAAAAAAACATCATCCCACGCAATACGATATTTTGCCCTTGTATTCAAAATTAAGTGTCAGTGAGCAAGAACGCGTGTTCAACCCAAAAGGCGGCAAAGTGCGCATTATTTTAGCTACTAATGTCGCCGAAACATCACTTACTGTTCCTGGTATTCGCGGCGTGATTGATACGGGACATGCACGTCTTAGTCGATACAGTCATCGTAGTAAAATTCAGCGCTTACCTATCGAACGTATTTCGCAATCCAGTGCTAATCAGCGGGCGGGGCGCTGTGGTAGGGTTGCGGAAGGTATTTGTATTCGGTTGTATTCTTTTGAAGATTATGTGGCAAGACCTGAGTTTACTGAGCCTGAAATTCTGCGCACTAATCTGTCTGCGGTTATTTTGCAGATGGCAGTATTAAAGCTGGGTGATATTGAAGATTTCCCTTTTATTGAGCCACCTGATGAAAAAATGATTCGGGATGGCAAAACCATGTTGCAAGAGGTTCATGCCCTAGATAAAGCGGGCAAGTTAACCGACGTGGGACGCCAACTGGCTAAATTTCCAACAGATCCAAAATTAGCCAGGATGTTAGTGGCGGCTCAAGACGAGGGTTGTTTACACGAGGTTGCTATTATTGTGTCAGCCTTAGGTGTACAAGATCCACGAGAAAAACCCGCAGATAAGATGGCGCAAGCAGACGCTAAACATGCTGTATTTCGTCATCCAGAATCTGATTTTTTAACTTTTTTAACCTTGTGGAATACGTATGAAGAGCAGAAAAAACATCTTTCAAATAATAAATTAAGAAAATATTGTAAGGATAATTTTATTTCGTATTTACGAATGCGTGAATGGTTTGATGGTCATGCCCAGATTATGCAAGTGTTGAAAGGCGATGTTGCCTTCACCACGCCAGCGGCAATTGGGCACTCAGATAAACAACAGCACGCACAGTCCCCCCGTACCCAAGACGTGCCAGAAGTAAACAGTACCTTAGCAGAGCGTATTCAAGCCAGTATTGATAAAGCCAATGCGCGTTATGAAAATATTCATCGCGCTTTATTAACGGGTTTATTGTCCACGATTGGTTTCCGTCATGAACAGTATGAATATTTAGGTGCGCGTGGCTTAAAGTTTTTTATTTTTCCAGGCTCAGGACTGCATAAAGTTAAACCAAAATGGATTATGGCGGCTGAGCAAGTGGAAACCAGTAAAGTGTATGCGCGAACCGTGGCGCGTATTGAGCCAGAATGGATAGAGCAGTGCGCAGGACATTTAGTTAAGCATACTTATTATGATCCGCATTGGGAGAAAAAAGCAGGACGAAGTGCCGTGTTAGAGCGCACCTATCTGTATGGTTTAACTTTGCAATCAGGGCGTAAAATTCCTTATGAGCGTGTTGATCCTAAGTCCGCACGGGAGATATTTATACAATCTGCCTTAGTGAGCCATGATTATCACAGTAACGCAGCTTTTTTTATTGCCAATAAAAAATTATTAGAAGAAGTGGGCATGATTCAACACAAAGGTCGCCGCGTTGACTTAGTGGAAGATGAGTTATGGTTATACGGTTTTTATGAGCGACTGCTGCCGGCGGAAGTCGTTAACGGTATCACTTTGGATAAATGGCGTAAAACTGCCGAAAAAATTAATCCTAAGGTCTTATTTTTAACCAAAGAAGAATTAACAAGAGAAAAAGAAGGCTATGTTAATGACTGGGATTTTCCTGATAGTAAACAGGTAGGTAATATCAGCATTCCTTTACAGTATCGTTTTGAGCCAGGACATGATGAAGATGGTGTTACTGCAATCATTCAGGTGCATCAGCTCAACCAATTAACGGAAGCACCGTTTGTATGGGTAGTACCAGGGTTATTGGCAGAAAAATGTAGCGCATTAATTCGTGGTTTACCCAAAAATATTCGCAAGCATTTTGTGCCGGTGCCGGCAACAGTAAAGCAATGTTTAGAAATTGAACCTGACTTTAAAGGCTTGTTACAAGAATGGCTAGGGATGCGCTTAAGAAAACTTACGGGCGAAGCCATTCCATTAACGGCTTGGGCGACAGCTAACGTCCCTGAACATTTAAAAATGAACTTTCGTGTGATTGATGAGCAAGGTCAATTATTAGATTATGGGCGTAATCTTAATGCCTTGCAGCAGAAGTATACGGTTAAAGCAGAAGATAGTTTTGATCAAATTGCCGCTGACGAATTGCATTACACAGGCTGTATTCAGTGGGCATTTGATGATTTGCCCGAAACCTATAGCTTTATTCAGCAGGGTAAAGCCGTGGTAGGGTATCCTGCCTTAGTTGATGAAGGCGATGCGGTGGGTGTAAAAATTTTTGATACTCAAGCCCGAGCCGATGCATTTCATCAGGCGGGATTATTGCGCTTATTTCAATTGAAATTACGAAAAGAAAGCACATATTTAATGAAAAACATTTTGCAATGGGCGGCAGCAGAATTAGCCTATGCACGTTTACCAACGCGACCACTTTGGGTGGACGCGCGGCAGTATTCATATAAAGAAGATCTCCTTGCCTTAGTGCTGTACACCGTATTTATTGACGGACGTGTTATCCGCACACAACACGCCTTTGATGCCAGCGTGACGGCGCATAAAAGCAACTTAATAAGTATCGCTAATGATGCCGCAAAACTCACCCAACACATTATGGCTGCTTATCAACAAGTGCAAGTGCAGTTACAAAAATTTAACGACGCCAATACGATGGCAAAAGATATTCGCGAGCAAATTAATGCCTTGGTGTATATTGGATTTATTAATAATACCCCGTTTGCTCAACTGCAACAGTTCCCGCGTTATTTAAAAGCCATTCAATATCGTTTGGATAAATTGGATAATCATCCGCAAAAATTGCAAGATATTCAGCGTTACAGCAGCCGTTATTGGAGTGTGCTTGAAAAGCGCGCTAAAAAAGATGTCGTGCATCCAGAACAGGAGGTTTTTCGGTGGATGTTGGAAGAATTTAGAGTGTCTTTATTTGCTCAGCAACTAAAAACAGCTTACCCCATTTCTGTAAAACGTATGGAAAAAGCTTGGGATGAATATATGAATGCCTTAGTTTAACAAGTGATTAACGACAAGGCTCGCCTGAGTGTAACCAAAGGTCTTATAAAAAGTATTCACCCAAACAGAGCTACGAAGCGCCAAGAACTGACTAGACTGTGAACGTATTAGAGCCAGAGTGAACTATCATTGCCATAATGGCGGAGGCTTATTGTTTGCTAGGCATAAAAACCTAGTGCTTTACTGCGAAATTAAATAGGACTAAAATAGTCCGTAATTAGGTAGGGGAGAGCATGTTACGATTAAGTAAATTAACAGATTATGGCGTAGTGATTTTAAGCTTCATGGCTAAAGATCGTGCGCGCGTATTGACTTCTATTGAAATCGCAGCGGTCACTGGTATTGCTTTGCCAACAGTAAGTAAATTATTAAAGGTAATGGTAAATTCTGATTTATTAGTCTCGGTTCGTGGTGCAAAAGGTGGCTATCTCTTAGCACGATTACCTGCTGATATTACCGTGGCGTCAATCATTACGGTGTTGGAAGGGCCTATTGCACTCACTGAATGCAGTCTTTCTAAACAAGCGTGTGAACAAGCCACGGGATGCGATATTAAAGCCAATTGGCATTTAATTAATCAAACCGTTCATAACGCTTTAGATGCAATTACCTTAGCAGATTTAGTTAGACCCGTGCTGCGAGCTAATGAAATAACCATTCCTATTGCCAGTCTGTATCACGCGCAATCACCGATTTAACCCTGTTAACAAAATTACCTGCGGGTAATTGAAGAGAGAAGTTTATGTCAGACAGTACGCAAGAAATTAATCAGATTATTAATCAAGAGTATAAGCAAGGATTTGTGACGGTATTAGAAACCGACACCTTTGCACCTGGGTTAAATGAAGCGGTTATTCATCAATTATCAGCAATAAAAAATGAGCCAGATTTTATGCTGGCGTATCGTTTACACGCTTTTCGGCATTGGCAAACGTTAACGCCTCCCACGTGGGCGCAAGTCACCATTGACGCCATTGATTATCAAGCGATCAGTTATTATTCAGCACCTAAGCGTAAAGAAGATGGCCCGAAAAGTTTGGCGGATATTGATCCTGAAGTATTGGCGGCTTACAAGAAGTTAGGTATTCCCTTAGACGAGCAAGAACGTTTAGCAGGCATTGCTATTGATGCGGTGTTTGATAGCGTCTCTGTTGCCACCACTTTTAAAGGTAAGCTAAAAGAAGTAGGGGTTATTTTTTGTCCAATCTCCGAAGCACTGCGTGATTATCCCGAGTTAATAAAAACGTATTTAGGCTCAGTGGTGCCGCATACGGATAATTTTTTTGCCGCATTAAATGCGGCGGTATTCACTGATGGGTCATTTGTTTATATTCCTAAAGGCGTGCGTTGCCCAATGGAGCTGTCCACCTATTTTAGAATCAATGCCGCGAATACAGGACAATTTGAACGCACCTTAATTATTGCAGATGAAGGCAGTCATGTTAGTTACTTAGAGGGCTGTACTGCACCCATGCGTGATGAAAACCAGTTACATGCCGCTGTGGTTGAATTAATTGCACTGCGCGATGCCACGATAAAATATTCCACCGTGCAAAACTGGTATCCAGGCGATAAGCAAGGTAAAGGGGGGATTTATAATTTTGTAACCAAACGCGCCGAGTGTCGTGGCGATAATTCAAAAGTATCGTGGACACAAGTAGAAACGGGCTCTGCCATTACCTGGAAATATCCAAGTTGCGTGTTATTAGGGAATAATTCTGTGGGTGAGTTTTATTCGGTTGCGGTCACTAATAATTATCAACAAGCCGATACCGGCACCAAAATGATTCATATTGGTAAAAATACGCGCAGCACTATTGTGTCAAAAGGAATCTCCGCAGGACATGCACAAAATACCTATCGTGGCTTAGTCAAGGTATTAAAAAGTGCAGAAAACGCGCGCAATTATACCCAATGCGATTCCTTATTGGTGGGGGATCAGTGTGGCGCACACACCTTTCCTTATCTTGAAGTTAAGCAACCGTCTGCACAAATTGAGCATGAAGCGACGACCGCAAAAATTGGTGAAGAGCAGTTGTTTTTTTGCCAACAACGCGGCTTATCGGCTGAAGATGCCGTCTCAATGATTGTTAATGGTTTTTGTAAGGAAGTGTTCAAAGAGTTGCCGATGGAATTTGCCGTTGAAGCGCAAGCCTTATTGGGGCTGAGTTTAGAAGGTTCTGTAGGGTAATGCAGGCGTGCTCATAGGACACGCCAATACGATTTAATTTCACTAAGAAACAATGGAAAACGAATGCTAAGTATTAAAAATTTAACCGTTAACATCAATGAAAAAGTAATTCTTAATGGCATTAATCTTGAGGTTAATGCGGGTGAGATTCATGCCATCATGGGACCAAATGGCTCGGGAAAAAGTACCTTATCACATGTGCTTTCGGGTAAGCCAGGGTATCAAATAACGGGCGGGACTATTCAATATAAAGGCAAAAATCTAGTCGACATGGCGCCTGAAATCAGAGCGCGTGAAGGTGTATTTTTAGCATTTCAATATCCTGTAGAAATTCCTGGTGTCAGTAATGTGTATTTATTAAAAGCGGCATTAAACGCGGTGCGTAAGCATCAAGGCTTAGATGAAGTTGATGCGATGGATTTTTTAAGTCTAGTGAAAGCGAAAATAAAAACCTTAGATATGGATGAGAAATTTCTGTATCGAGCAGTAAATGAAGGCTTCTCTGGTGGGGAAAAGAAACGTAACGAAATTTTACAAATGGCTATTTTAGAACCCGCCTTATGTATTTTAGATGAAACCGATTCAGGCTTAGATATTGATGCGTTAAAAGTCGTGGCTGAAGGCATTAATGCCTTACGCTCATCAGAACGTGCTTTCATTATGGTGACCCATTATCAACGTTTATTAGACTACATCAAACCCGATTATGTGCATGTTTTGGCGCATGGTCAGATTGTTAAATCAGGCGGAGCGGATTTGGCATTAGCGTTGGAAAAAGAGGGCTACGGATGGTTAGAGCAAGGGCAGGTATCAGCATGAGTACAGGATTAAGTCTGGACGCTGCGTCTTTGCCAGGACAGTCGCTGCCGTGGTTACAAGACTTTCGCGCCGACGCACGGGTGCAGTATGTTGCTGAAGGCTTACCCACCGTGCGCAGCGAAGAATGGCGTTACACCTCATTAGCGAGCCTGCAAAAAAAAACCTTTACAGCTGTTGCGCCCGCTGCCTCTAATCAGGTTGCTGATTATCACAGCCAGCAATTGCTTGCAGACACCTGGCGAATAGTTCTCGTCAATGGTCAAGTAGATCAACGTTTATCAATGTTAGAGGGCTTGCCAGAAGGCGTGCGTGTGATGAGTATGGCGGCTGCTTTAGTTGAGCATGAGGCGCTAATCCACCGTTATCTTGGGCACGCGATGGCCGCTATCAAGCATGGTTTCATTGCGTTAAATAGCGCCGGCTTTAGTGATGGTGTCGTTGTGCACGTTCCAGCTGGCACGGTGTTAGATAAACCCATTCACTGCGTGCATAGCGTGAGCCATGCTGAGCTTATGGTGAACACTCGCAGCCTATTAATCATTGAAGAAAATGCCTCGCTACAATGGCTTGAAAGCTATGGCGGCATTGATGCAGAGTATTTATCGGTAGCCATCACCGAAGTTTTTTTGGCAGAAAATGCTAAATTAATCGCGTATAAACAGCAAACTGAATCGTCACACGCCTATCATTTTGCCGGCATGTACTGCAAGCAAGCGCCTTACTCATGCTTCACGCAACATCATTTTGCTTTGGGTGGGGTGTTGGCACGTTCTGAAACGCATACAGAATTAGCCACAGCAGCAGAGTGTGAATTAAACGGCTTGTATTTAGGTGCAGGTCGTCAACATTTAGATCACCATACCCAAATTACTCATGCACAGCCGCATAGCATCAGTCGCGAATACTACAAAGGAGTCTTAAATGAGCGTTCGCGTGGGGTTTTTCAAGGACGAATTATTGTCGAACAGCAGGCACAGAAAACCAGTTCCATGATGGCTAATCGTAATTTATTATTATCTGAACACGCCGAAGCAGACAGTAAGCCACAATTAGAAATTTATGCTGATGATGTGAAGTGCAGTCATGGCGTGACTGTTGGGCAATTAGATGAAAAATCAGTGTTTTATTTACAATCGCGGGGTCTGGATGAAGCCAGTGCTAGAAATATACTGATTTTTGCGTTCGCCAATGAAATGGTCGAAAAAATAAGCCATCGTCCCTTGCATGCTGCACTGTTGACGGCGGTGTTAACCCGCTTCCCAAAATTAGCCATTCAGCCCGTAGTTGGCTAGACAAACAAGCACATCACTTTTGAAAAAATGAATAATTATCCCATTGAACATATTCGTGCCGACTTTCCTATTTTGGCAGAAACCATTCGTACTAAGCCCTTAGTTTATTTAGACAATGCCGCCAGTTGTCAAAAACCAAATGCAGTGATTGACAGCATGAGTCATGTTTATCGCCATGATTATGCCAATATTCATCGTGGCGTGCATACGCTAAGCGTGCGCTCAACCGAACAATTTGAAGCGGCACGAGAAAAAGTTAAAACCTTTATTAATGCAGCAAGTAGCAAAGAAATTATTTTTGTGCGCGGCGCGACAGAAGCGATTAATTTAGTTGCTCAGACTTTTGGTAGATTAAAGGTAAAAGCTGGGGATGAAATCCTGATTACCGCAATGGAGCATCATTCTAATATTGTGCCTTGGCAAATGCTGTGCGAACAAACGGGCGCGGTTTTAAAGGTTGTACCCATGACTCAGCAAGGTGAGCTGATTTATCAAGAATACTTAGCGTTGCTAACACCTAGAACGCGCTTAGTGGCCATTACCCAAATGTCTAATGCCTTGGGAACGATTAATCCTGTGCAAGCAATGATTGCCGATGCCCATGCGCAAGCGATTCCGGTGTTGATTGATGGAGCCCAAGCACTGCCGCACATGCCTGTTGATGTGCAAGCATTGGATTGTGATTTTTATGTGTTTTCTGGACATAAATTATATGCCCCTTCGGGGATTGGTGTGCTGTATGGAAAACAAGCGTTACTAGAAGCCATGCCACCTTATCAAGGCGGCGGTGATATGATAAAAACCGTCTCTTTTACAAAAAGTACCTATGCAGATTTGCCTTATAAATTTGAAGCAGGAACACCCGCCATTGCAGAAGTTATCGGCTTAGGGTGTGCGCTTGATTACCTCAACACCATTGGTATGACCGCGATAGCAGACTATGAAGCCGAATTACTGAGTTATGCCACTGAACACCTGCAGGGCATTGAAGGGCTTACGATTATTGGTAAGGCTAAGCATAAAGGCGCGATTGTTTCGTTTACCTTAGATCGTATTCATCCCCATGATATTGGCACCATGCTCGATAGTTTAGGGATTGCCATTAGAGCGGGTCATCATTGTGCAATGCCGGTAATGGAGTTTTATCAGGTGCCTGCAACAGCGAGAGCATCGTTTGCACTGTATAACACGAAAGCAGAAATCGACGTCTTAGTGCAAGGTATTAAGGGTTTAATAAAACTTTTTGGTTAACAGGTGTAGCGCTTATTTGCTTTAACATAGCAAGAGCGATCTTAAGCTTAATAACTCAAAAAAGAATGCGGGACTAAACTAGCGGCCCGCACTTGAGAGGAAGGAAGCGACCCTTAACGTGTAGTAACTATTCACCTCACCCTTTGAAAAAGAGGGGGACTGAATCATTACAACGTGTAAACATTTAGAGGTCGAATAAAGTGTAGGTGAGTCAGGTATCTTTGCC
>CAJAQT010000121.1 GCA_903944165.1 uncultured Methylococcaceae bacterium
ACAATCTATTTTTGGATCAATGGCGTGTTGCATAGGTGATCGCTGAGTAAACTTAAGGTTGTGGAATTGTAGGCTAGTTGGCTTAAAAGCGGCAATAGAACATTACGGAATGAAGGATGAAAAAGCACGATAATTCATTCGTTTAAGTGCATTGATGGCGGATTTCCTAGCGGCGAATCCGCCTTATGGGTTTAAGGTGAACCAATCTCGAACGATGCGCTTTTTTTGTTAATCGCTTAAAAATTAGATGTATACGCGATGCTCAACTTTAAATGAATTGAAGACAAGGCCGTCTCTCCTGTAGAGTTGTTCTACGAAAAAGCAACGATGAGGAAGAAAGGTCATGTCAGTAGAAGATTTTATCATTTATGTTTATTGCTGTGTAGAAGATACCTGCCAAACAATCGTCAACCAACCGCTAAGAAGGCGAGGTTTTATGCCCAAGCTGAGCGATGCCGAAGTCATCACGATGGAGATCGTTGGAGAATTCATGAGCAAAGACCATGACAAGGGTATATGACGCTATTTTCATAATCACTGGCATGGCTGGTTTCCCAACTTGGGGTCGCGTGCCACAATGCCAAACAAAGCGCTACAAATGGGATCTGAAAAGGCGCATACAGGCTCACATTGCGTGGCAAATGGGGGCACAGGAGGACTCGATCCACTTGACGGCTTTCCGATGCTGGTCTGCAAGAAAATCTGGCCGCCATTGTTTCAAGGGCGAAGCAGGATTCAGCTATTGTGCGGCGAAGGATGAGAAGTATTATGGCTTTGAAGGGCATGTACTAATCCATTTCGAAGGAATCATCTGTGGTTATGCCTTTGCCGCAGCGAATGTGGACGAACGGGATGTGCCGCCGGAAATGTCCGCCGGTCTGCACGGCTTGCTAATCGGCGACACAGGCTGTATTCGTCCCAGCCTAAAGCAAGAACTTGAATAGCAAGGTATTGATTTGAAAACACCTTTACGAAAAAATATGCAAGACTTAAGACCAAAGGCGTTTGTCAGCTAACTGATGTCAAGCGGACGCTTAGTGGAAACTGTCATTGGACAATTGACCGAACGGTTTCATATTGAAAAAGTGAGGGCTCGCGACACTTGGCATTTAGCTAACCGCTTCATCCGTAAATTACTTGCCCACACTATGGGCTGTTTCTTGAGAAAACTCATGAGCAGCCCGACTTTGCTTTTTGAGTCATTGGTTGAGATTTAAAAGTGAGCATCGCGTTATCTATATATACGTAGAGACGCGATTTATCGCGTCTTTGATAGTACATAGCGTGTGCTTAAACAACCGCGCGAAACTAGACGCGCTACATCGCATCTCTACGGTGTTGTTTTATTGATTATCCATTATCCGCCAATGAATCTAACACTCATCTTAGCAGGTAAGCCACGGCAGCTTAACGAATCCGTCTTTAAGCAACTCAAAATCATCATCACCACTTATAACCAACTGGCAAACAGCACCGACGTAAGCGAACAAATTAGCGCAATCACTGCCTTACTGAAGGCGGTAACAGCCGAAAAAATAAGCGTAACAAAGCTTAAAACAGGCGAACTCGAACAATTACTGAAGGCACTGCCTGAACTGTGTCAACTCAGCCCAGAAGACGATAAAAAAACCGGCAAAGCCTTTAATTGGGGCGACATTTACGCGCACTTATCAAGCTGCTACGGCTGGACCTATGACAACATCGACAACCAGATGACGCTAAGCCGTTTACACGAATACGAGGCTTACCAGCGCGAAAATCCGCCCACCCACTTACTGGTCAAAGCGTATTTGGGCTATGAATACCACGATCAAAAAGCCGGTAATGCGTTCTTAGCATCGATTGCCGCACAGGTGAAAGGACAAACAAAACAATGAGCTAGTGCAACACGGAACGAATAGAACCCACTAGCAATACGATTACCGTAAGGAATATCCACAGCATAAAAATCAGCATTAACAACGGAATGAATAACGCGACTAAAGGAAACGCAGGCGCAAGCAAAGCCACTGCAAGCCCAAAGAGTGATAACCGAACAATAAACTTTTCCATGAGTGTCCTATGTCGAATGATATAAATTTACAATTAAGAATCTCTGCCAGTGCCACTGATGCGATTAAAGCGTTTGGTGACTTAAAGCGATCATTGTCAGAAATCGGCACGGCGGTCACTGAGGCACAAGCCAAAACGGCGCAATTAGCGCGTGAGTTTAGAGACTCTCAGCAACAAACCGAAGCCTTACGCGTTCAATATGCGCTTGGGCAACGGGCATTGCAAGACCTCGCAGAATCGGCGAGCAGAACCTCTCCACAATACCGCGCTTTAGCCGCCGAAGTCAGACAATTACACGGTGATTTACACCGATCTGAGCAAAGCACCACGCAATCTGAACGTGCTTTTGATTCCGCCCAGCAGCGTACCGCACAATTGCAAGGGCAAATGGAATCGATGCGTGCCGCCGTGCATCGTCATCGTGAAGCTTTACGCGAACAAGGCATTGATGTTAGAAATCTCGCCTCAGAATATACGCGCCTACAACGTGAGGCAGGTCAAGCTGCCGCTGAACAAGCGCGTCAAGCGTCAAGCCGTAGCAACCGTGAAACACTAGGGCTTACTCCGCATTCTGAAATTCAAGGTCGAATTAATGCCGTGCAAACCGCGTTGCGTGATTTACGCCAATCGGGCGATCTGACCTTTGCTGAAATGGCACAAGCAGAGCTTCATGCCTCAACGATGGCGGTCGAATTACGCAGCAATTTAAACGGCGTGGGTCATACCTTTGCCCAATTGCAAGGCGACCTGATTGAGTTTGGAGCCGCCTTAGCGGTCGTTTATGGCTCGATAGACAAAGCGGCTAAGTTTGAGGCAGGCTTTGCTGGCGTGGCGAAAGTGGTTGATGCCACTACTGGGGAATTGTCAAAACTCAGTGAAGAAATACTGAAGATGACCCGCGAAATTCCGATGGTGGCAACTGACTTGCTGGCGACAATAATTTGCCTGATTCAATCCGCTTTCATGCCACGCTTGTACATGATATCGATAGTGCGCGTTTATTTTCATTACTTATCCTCACTAAAAAAAATATGAGAATGCCAAAATTTGGTGCTGCAAGATAGGTGTATGGAGCGGAGCGATACTCTGGAGTTAAGCCACTCATGGTTCGACACACTCACCACGAACGGCTTAACTTAATGGCCGTGAAAGCAGGCATAGCTTACTGCGGCAAGCCATATTGCACTCAACGCTGAGCCACCAAGCGTCGCAATACAACCTAACACCGATTACAACCTAGTCACTCTTTTCAGAAAAAGAACGTTAAGACAACACATATCAAGCCCGCCATGAATACCTGCGTGAGCAACCTACCCTTCAAAAGGAACGGGAACAAACCAACCAAGCAACGGCATTGATTTTTATACTACTGCTTATGATAATTTTTGCCCGAAGCGTGTCTTTGTCATCAAAAATCATGATTATTGACGCTAATATTTTATACAAATTAATCAACTAAATTACTAGATAGACGCTCGTGAGCACTGAACTTATGGCGCGTTGTTGATTGCTCTCGTAGGGTGAAACCTTTGCAAAATTGTGCATTTATGTGCAAAGTTCGTTATCGTTGTCATTATTATCACATTATTTTATGGAGTATTTATGGGTCCGCATTATCTAAAGCATTTTTTTACCCCTCAGTCCGTCGCCATTGTGGGCGCTTCTGAACGACCTGATAGCGTGGGTTATCGTTTATTTATTAATATGCAGGAAGCAGGATTTAAGGGTGCGTTATATCCAGTTAATCATAAACATGAGGTGTTATTAGGGGTAAAAGCGTACCCAGAATTAACCGCGATTCAAGGCGATATTGATCTTGTCGTGGTTGCTACACCCGCACCTTCAGTACCCAGCGTAATGCGTCAGTGCGGTGAAAAAGGCGTGAAATCGGTGATTATTATTACCGCAGGCTTTGGTGAATTAGGTGCAGAAGGAATACGGCTTCAACAAGAAGTATTAGGCATTGCGCAGCGTTTTGGTATTCGTTTAATTGGACCAAATTGTTTGGGCGTGGTGCGTCCCAGTGGGTATTTAAATGCTACGTTTGGTGATGGCGTGGTTAAAGACGGTACTTTAGCATTGCTATCACAATCTGGCGCAGTGTGTACGGCTATTTTAGATTGGGCAAAATGTCAGGATATTGGCTTTTCAACTGTTGTGTCGATGGGCGGTGCTGCGGATATTGATTTTGGCGAAGTGCTGGATTTTTTAGCGACGGACACCAAAACAACAGGAATTTTAATGTATGTTGAAGGAATTCGTGACGCGCGTCGGTTTTTAAGTGGCTTAAAAGCAGCGGCGCGTTTAAAGCCCGTTATTTTAATTAAATCAGGTCGTCATGAGGCTGGCTGTAAAGCGGCGATGTCGCATACAGGCGCAATGATCGGTGGTGATAGTGTCTTTGATGCTGCCATTGCCCGCGCTGGCGTGGTGCGTGTTTACAGTATTGCGGAATTATTTTCTGCCGCCCGAGTCTTGGCCAATAATTACACGGTTAATGGTGAGCGTCTGGCAATTATTACCAATGCAGGTGGGCCAGGTGTGATGAGTACGGATCGTGCTGAAGATGTCGGCGTCAGCATGGCAAGCTTAAGCCAAAGCAGTATTGATGCCTTAAATAGCAGCTTGCCAGTGCATTGGTCACATGCAAATCCTATTGATATTTTGGGTGACGCGAGTTCTGATCGGTATCAAAATGCCTTGGCGGTCTGTTTGGCAGATGAGCAAATTGATGGTGTCTTGGTTATTTTAACACCACAAGCCATGACTGAGCCTACGCACGTTGCGCAATGTATTATCGATGCCGCCAAACTCAGCACTAAACCCGTGTTAGCTTCGTGGACAGGAGGTGCAAAAGTTCAACAAGGCAGGGAGTTATTTGCTAATAGCAATGTCGCACATTTTACTACGCCAGAAACCGCCGTTGATGCCTTTTCATTGTTAACGCATTTCACCAAAAACCAATGCTTATTAAAACAAATACCTTCACCCAAAGCAGCATCTACTTTGCCTGATGTGCAGGGTGCAAGGTTGATTATTGAGCGTGTTTTGGCAGAAAATCGTCAGGTCTTGACTGCACAAGAAGCGAAAGCAATTTTATCGGCGTTTCATATCCCAGTCACTCAAACCATTACAGTGACCAGTGCCAAAGATGCCATGATTGCAGCGCAAACCATGGGGTTTCCAGTGGTATTAAAAATTAATATGCCTGAGTTTAGTCATAAATCTGATATTGGCGGTGTAAAATTAAATATCGCCAGTGTGCATGAAATTTCTAAGTGCTTTTTAGAAATGGAAACGGAGATTAAACAAAAATATCCTGAAATTGAGGTGGTGGGAATGACCGTAGAGCCCATGTTTAAATCCAGCAGCGGACGTGAATTAATGGTGGGTGTCGTGCGCGATCCTGTCTTTGGCCCGGCAATAAGTGTAGGTTTGGGCGGGACGATGGTGGAAATTTTAAACGACAGTGCCGTCGCGCTGCCACCGCTAAATGTGTATATGGTTGAGCAAATGATTGCACGCACCAAAGCCGCCAAATATTTACAGGCATTTCGTCAATTACCCGCCGCCAATACGACCGCACTGATTGAGGTGCTGCTTAATATTTCTACCCTGGTCAGCGAGTTGCCAGAAATTATCGAGTTAGATATTAATCCATTAATTGTTGATGCACACGGTGCTATTGCTGTCGATGCGCGTATTAAGGCAGAAACTGTGCATCAATTAAATCCGTATGCACACATGGCTATTCATCCTTACCCACATGAATTGATTGAGTCTCAGCAATTAAAAAATGGCGTAAATATTACTGTTCGTCCAATTCGCCCAGAGGATGCCATGCTTGAGCAGGATTTTATGCATCGCTTATCTGATAAAACTAAATATTTTCGTTTTATGAAGGATTTGCATGAACTAACCCCCGAGATGATCGTCCGTTTTACGCAAATTGATTATGATCGTGAAATGGCATTTGTCGCGGTAACTGAAGATGCCAATATGCCCGCAGAATTAGGGGTTGGTCGGTATATGAAAAATCCTGATGGGTATTCAGCAGATTTTGCCTTAGTCGTTGCTGATGATTGTCAGGGCTTAGGGGTGGGAGCAAAACTCATGAAAATATTAATGCAAACGGCTAAAAATCAAGGCATTACTTTTTTTGAAGCAGAAGTATTAAGTGCGAATACGGCAATGTTGAGCTTAATAAAAAAATTAGGCTTCAGTATTGAAATCATTCCTGAGCATAATGATATTGTCAGAGTACTAAAAGATTTACGGCAGTAATTACCGCCTCTTGCGTTCAATTTACGCTTCCAATATCAACAAACAGTTAACTCAATGTACTCACGCTTAATATGTGCTTTAGAAAATTAATCAAAGTTTAATTATGTTTGTCGATACATTACTCTGGCAAATTGTTGGCGCATGTCCTTAAAAATAAAAAGGTATTAGGCTATGTTTATTTTTATCGTCATGCAATTGCCACGAGTGAAGAGCATGCCTCTTCTTTTTTTGGCGGGCAGAAATGAATTAGCGTGTTGAGCTAAGCATTATTTGCTACGTATGTTTATACTATTTTGAAAGTAAAAAGATGATTAATTTCACAAAGATGCAAGGTTTAGGTAATGATTTTGTGGTGATAGATGCAATAAATCAAACAGTAGAATTAACAGCAGCGTTTATTTGTGGGCTGTCGGATCGTCATTTTGGCATTGGCTTTGATCAACTATTGCTAGTTGAAAAGCCACAGTCTGCACAGGCTGATTTTAAATACCGTATTTTTAATGCAGATGGCAGTGAAGTCTCTCAGTGTGGTAATGGCGCACGGTGTTTTGCGCGTTTTGTACGCGATAAAAAATTATCTAACAAACCTGTTATAACAGTTGAAACACGCAGTGGTGTGTTGGTGTTAGCATTTGCAGATAATGACTCCATCACCGTTAATATGGGCGTGCCTAAACATGCGCCCGAGCAAATTCCTTTGCTTGCCGAGCAAGAATCTAAGTTTTATACCGTCAAACTTAATGAAGTTGAAAAAGCCTTTGGCGCAGTGTCGATGGGTAATCCTCATGCGGTTATTCAGGTCAATGATATTACTACTGCTGCGGTTACTGATTTGGGTTATGCGCTTGAGTGTCATCCTATTTTCCCTGAACGCGCTAATATCGGTTTTATGCAAATTATCGATCGCCAACATATTAAATTGCGTGTCTATGAGCGTGGCACCGCGGAAACCTTAGCGTGTGGCAGTGGTGCCTGTGCTGCCGTGGTGATTGGCATTGAGCAACACGCATTAGATGCTGAAGTGGTGGTTGAATTACCTGGAGGAGTGCTGAATATCAGTTGGGCTGGACGCGGTGAACCCGTATTCATGAACGGGCCAGCAGTGTCAGTATTTGAAGGTAAAATACCGTTCGACAATGAAGTGCTTTCACTGGGATTATCTGAGCGTGAGGTGACCTTATTTTTACAACATCATCCAGAATTTTTTAATAATCATCTCGATTTATTAGAAAAAATTAATATCCCTCATCCTAGTGGTACAGCTGTTTCTTTAATTGCTAAACAATTAGAAGTGTTTAGAAGCCGTCATCAGGAAATGGAAAGCCAATTAACAACATTAATTGAAATTGCGCGAGAAAATGATACGTCAATGTTACGTATGCATAAATTAACTTTAGCGTTATTAGATGCCTCAACATTGCATGAAATCATAGAAAATCTCAATATCGTATTGACGGATTATTTTCATACTGATTTTATGTCATTACGCATTGTCAAAACCAACCGCGAGTGGTCGGATTCTTCCCTCTTTCTTGAACCTGATAGCCATGAGCTGCACGCATTTAACAAAGAATTACTGTTAAATGAGGTGTTTTGTGGACGCCCAAGTCTAGCTCAAGCACGACTCTTGTTTGGTAGTAATGCCATGCAGGTACAATCGTGTGTCATTATTCCCATGATATTTACTGAGTTAGACGCTGTTTTAGCTATCGGCAGTACCGAGGCTGAGCGATTTCATTTTAGTATGGGTAATTTATTTTTAACTCAAATGAGTGAATTAATTGGCACACGACTGATTTCTTTATTAAGTCAATATGTCGATGAATACTAAGCTAGCATCAAGTGTTCAGGACTTTATTGATTACCTTACCTATGAAAAACGCGCCTCAGTGCACACTATAAAAAGTTACCAGCGCGATATTGCACAACTTCAGCACTATTGCGTAAACATGCAAATGTTGGCATGGGCAGCATTAACCACAGCACAGTTACGAGTGTACATTGCCCAACGTCATCGTTCAGGTTTAGGGGCGAAAAGTGTGCAACGTGAGTTATCGGCAATACGAAGTTTTTATGCGTTTCTGCTAAAAAATCGTTGCGTTGAGAGTAATCCTGCTGCTGTATTAAGAGCCCCTAAAGCCCCTAAAAAACTACCTAAAGTGTTAGATGTGGATCAAATCATGGGCTTACTGGATGCTCCGCCTAATAGCATTCTTGATCAGCGTGATATAGCTATGTTTGAGTTGTTTTATTCATCAGGCATACGACTGAGTGAATTAACAGGAGTAGATGTGCAGGATATTGACTTTAATAGCCGATTTATTAATATTCGTGCAGGAAAAGGCGGTAAATCAAGAATGGTTCCGGTGGGCAGTAAAGCCTTGCAGGCACTTGCACAATGGTTGCCACAGCGCCAACAAAAAGCTAAGCCTCAAGAAAATGCAGTATTTATTTCTACACGAGGCGTGCGTATGTCGCCGCGCAATGTGGAACTACGCTTAACAGCATGGTGTAAAAAACATGGCATAGCAGAAGCCGTTCATCCACACATGTTACGGCATTGTTTTGCGAGTCATTTATTAGAATCTAGCGAAGATTTACGCGCTGTTCAAGAATTATTGGGACATAGTAATATCAGTACCACACAAATCTATACGCATTTAGATTTTCAGCATCTTGCTGTAATTTATGATAAAACCCATCCACGTGCGAAAAAAAAAGCAGATTAGTCGGCTGTGTGGTAAGCAAAAAATCAAAAAACCTGATAACATGCCCTGCGTTTAAATACGAAATACTGTAAATGATTCAGTTCTTTTTTCAACTAATTTGAGTTAGCAACGTTGCAACAGCTATATGTTTTAATATTAATGAAGGTAAAATTTTATTTACCCATCATCACTTTTTGGAAGGCTATCTAAATGGCGACACAGGAAACAATGCAAGATATGAAATCCAGAGGCGCGCTCTGGGGGTTTGGTGTTTTTGGTATCATTGTGATGGTTGTTATGATTATTTTAGGTGCTTGGTGGGGGAGTGAGCCAGGTCAATTTAACATTATGGATGAAGCGGAAAAACGTGCCGAAGAAATGCACGAAACCGATGCCATCCCTATTGGCTATGTTTATACCAACACCTTGGCACATATCGCAGAAGTGTTATTGCACAAACCAGGCGGCTATATTACTAACGACGTAGGGCCGCCAGGCGTATTTTTAGATAACGTACCCAACTGGGAGTTTGGTGCTTTAGTTATGTTGCGCGATGCAACTTCAGCATTGCGTAACCATTTTGCTAGAGATCAGTCACAATCAGCAGAAGATCCTGATTTAGCCATCGCTGAACCTTATTTTTATTTTGAAAATGATTCGTGGGCATTGCCGTCAACCGAAGCAGAATACGAAAAAGGAATCGAAGCTTTACATAAATATATGGAACGTTTGCAGCATTTTGGCGGCAATATCAAACATGCGCAGTTTTATTCCAGAGCAGATAACCTTTGGCAATACACTGAAGTTGTTATTAAACGTTTAGGTGGTTTGTCCACGCGATTAACAGCTAATAGTTCAGGCTCAAATTATGGCCCAGGATTAACTGATTTAGAGCGTGAAGAGCAAGATAAGCAAGGCACGCCAATAGCTAAAGTAACATGGTTAGAAGTTGATGATGTTTTTTATGAAGCACGTGGTGCAAGTTGGGCATTACTGCATATTCTTCGTGCTATAAAACACGATTTTAAAGACATTTTGCTAGATAAACGCGCAATGAGAACTGTCGATATTATGATTAAAGCCTTAGAGAATTCATTGGAACCCATTTTTAGCCCAATGATTTTAAATGGTGATGGGTATGGCTTATTTGCAAATTATTCGTTAACAATGGCTAATTATGTAGCGCGTGCTAATGCTGCAGCATTGGATTTACGAGATATTATGAATCGTGGGTAAAAATAAAGTAAATGGACATAAATAAAGACGCTATAAATCAAAATTTGCAACAGCTAAGCACCTGGAAAAGACTATTTTTTATGTTGGTTTTTGGCATTATTGGTGAGTTGTTGCGCTTATTATTGTGGGCAGTCATCATTCTGCAAGTGGTATCAACGTTGTTAACGGGCAAAGCTAACGAAAATATTCTTAGTTTTGGTAAAAACCTTTCGTTGTATTCATATCATATTTTATTGTTTGTGACCTTTAACACAGAAACGCTGCCTTTTCCGTTTTCTGATTGGACTGCCACAACTGCATTACAAGAAAATATCGCACCAAACTCAGACCAAAAACACTAAGATTTTTGTGTAATTTAAACCCAAACTTATGCGTTTGGGTTTAATAGTTCAATCAGGCATGGGCGAGTTTATATACTCAAGAATGCCATCAAATTCATCCAAACTGGTGTAGTGAATAACAAGTTTACCACTGCCATTATCTTTATGAGCAATCTCTACTTTTGCCCCCAAGCGCGAGCTTAAATCACGCTGAAGTTTAAGTGTGTCATGATCAATTGGTGAAGTGACTGATTTTTTTTGTGCGGGCTCGCTAAGAAGATCTTTCACTAAGCGTTCTGTGGCGCGTACAGACAAACCTTCTTTGGCGATTTTTTGTCCCGCTAAAATTTGTTTCTGCGCCTCTAATGGCAGCAATGCACGCGCATGCCCCATTTCTAAATGTTTTTCTTGCAACAACATTTTAACTTCTGGTTGTAACTCTATTAAGCGCAGCAAATTAGTGACGGTGGTGCGTGATTTACCGATAGCGGTAGCCACTTGCTGATGAGTCATGCCAAATTCATGCAATAAACGTTTTAATGCCTCAGCTTCTTCTAAAGGATTTAAATCTTCACGTTGGATATTTTCAATAAGCGTCTGTGCCATTGTGGTACGGTCATCAATGCTTTTAATGACGACCGGCACAGTGTCCAGCCCCACCAATTGGGCAGCGCGCCAGCGCCGTTCGCCGGCAACAATCTCGTATTTATTATCATCAAGCTGACGCACAATGATGGGTTGAATAATACCTTGCGCGCGAATAGAGTCAGCCAGCTCTTGCAGTTTCTCTGGATTAATATCTCTTCTAGGCTGATATTTTCCGCGTTGTAGAAATTCAATAGGTAAAGATTGTTGGGTGGCATGTGGTTTTTCTTCTTTATGAGATACATCACCTAATAAAGCGTCTAAACCTCGCCCTAATCCACGTTTGGGTAAAGCCATAAGTTGTTCTCAAGAAAAGAGTGGGATTAATAATTGTGCTTACTTATTATGTTGAAGTAAGGTTTCAAGGTCGTCTAAAAGTTGTTGCAGATATTCTGCCTCACGCAAAATATCAAGATGATTTTCTTTGTACATCGCGACAAGATTGTGTTGTTCGACTATGTTTTCTGAAGAAGATGTTTCTGCGAGTGGCATACTACTCTTAACTGTTTCAGTATTAGTATCAGCCAGTAAAGACTCCAAGCCTCTACCTAAGCCGCGTTTTTTTGTGGTCATATTAGTGTTTTTCTTTGTTGATAAGTTCTTGCGCTAAGGCGGTGTACGCAAGTGCGCCGCGCGAAGATTTATCATAGTTTAAAACGGGAAGCCCGTGACTAGGTGCTTCTGCCAGTCGAATATTACGAGGCACACAGGTTAAAAAAACCGCATCACCAAAAAAACGAATTAATTGTTCGGAAACATCTTTTGTTAATCTGTTTCGATCATCGTACATGGTTCTTAGAATACCTTCTAAATGTAAGCTAGGATTCACTGTTTCCTGAATGTTTTTTAATGTCGACATTAATGCTGAAATACCTTCCAAGGCATAATATTCACATTGCATAGGAATTAATAAGCTGTGTGCTGCAACCATCGCGTTTAAGGTTAACATGTTTAACGAAGGCGGACAGTCAATCAGGATGTAATCATAATGTGCTTGAATGCTAATTAACGCATCAGCAAGACGACTTTCTTTACGTTCAGCGGTTAAGAGCTGAACTTCAGCTGCGGTTAAATCGGCATTACCAGGAATAATAGAAAAGTTTAACTCTGGTAACGAGATGACCGTTTGTGCCGCAGGAATATCCTCCATTAATAAATCATAACTAGAGTATTGGATATTTTCTTTATCAACGCCGCACCCCATTGCAGCATTGCCTTGAGCGTCAAGATCAATCAGGAGTATGCGTCGATTTTGAGCAGCGAGGGAGGCCGATAAATTAACACTGGTTGTGGTTTTTCCAACGCCACCTTTTTGATTAGTAATGGCAATAATTTTAGTCACGTTAAGATTCCAAGGTAGAGGCTAAGGGGGCTGGGGTTATGGCGGTTATTTGAATCACACAACGTTGAGCGTTTACGCCTGGAAGACTAAGGGGAGTGCAGCGCGTATATGCAATCATTGTGCTTGGTAGTGCCGCTATTTCAGTTTCAGCGTGTTGACCTTTCATTGCAAGCAATTGTCCGTCTGGATGGATAACATGCGCGGTCAGTTTAATAATATCCTGAAGACTGGCAAAAGCGCGTGTTATTGCGGTATCGTAAAGTAGCTCAGGGCGATAGCTTTCCACACGCTGATGAAGTACGGAAACATTGGTAAGTTTTAATTCCACTATCGCTTGCTGCACAAAGCGCGTTTTTTTAGCGTTACTGTCCAACAACATAAACTGTTTGTCTGGACACGCTATCGCTAAAGGAATGCCGGGTAAGCCCGCACCCGTACCAATATCAATAATGCGTTCACCTAATACAACGGGCAAAATGGCAAGACTATCTATGATGTGTAATTTAATCATTTCATCGACAGTGTTAATCGCCGTGAGATTGTAGATTTTATTCCACTTTTGAATCAATAAGATAAACAGACTCAGCTGCTCAAGCTGTGCATGAGAAAGCGTGAGATTTAATGCTTTGATGCTTGTTTCTAACAGTGTTTGGCAAGATGTTGGCAGCTGAGCCGTGGGCTTTTGGGCGACATTCATTAGGCAGATTTCTTTTTTAAATAAACTAATAACAAGGAAATGGCAGCAGGAGTTATCCCAGGAATTCGTGAAGCTTGTCCTAAGGTTTCAGGGCGTTGCTTGCGTAATTTTTCGCTGACCTCATTGGAGAGCCCAGTGATTGTGAAGTAGTCAAGGGTTAAGGGTAATTTTAAGTGATCGTAACGCAGTGACTTATCAATTTCAGCTTGTTGACGCGTGATATAGCCCGCATATTTAGCTTGTATTTCAACCTGCTCAGTAACCTGCTCTGGATACTCAAAGGTATGCTCAGCAAGTGCAAGTAAGCCTTCAATATCAACTTCTGGACGGCGTAATAATTCCATAAGTGAGGCTTCTTTTACTAAGGGTTTGCCCCAACGCTCTGCTACGTGTTGCGCCGCTGGGCTTTCTGTGCGCACCCAATGTTTTTTCATACTGTCTTGCAGCTCAGTAATAGCAGTACGTTTGTGCTCAAAACTTGCCCAGCGGTTATCTGCCACTAAGCCCAAGTCCCGACCTATTGGGGTCAAGCGTAAATCTGCATTATCTTCACGTAATAATAATCGGTATTCGGCGCGACTGGTGAACATACGGTAAGGCTCTTGCGTGCCGCGTGTAATTAAATCATCAATCATTACGCCGATGTACGCTTCATCGCGTCTTGGGCACCAGGCTTCTAATTCGTGAATATGACGAGCAGCATTGAGCCCTGCAATGAGGCCTTGCGCCGCCGCTTCTTCATAGCCCGTCGTACCATTAATTTGACCCGCAAAAAACAAACCTTGTACCTGCTTAGTTTCTAAGGAGGCTTTTAAGTCGCGGGGATCAAAAAAATCATATTCAATCGCATAGCCAGGTCGGACAATCTCAGCATTTTCAAAGCCAAGCATTGAGCGGACAAAGTCATATTGAACGTCAAAAGGAAGGCTTGTTGAAATACCATTGGGATAAATTTCATGCGTATCTAAGCCTTCGGGTTCAACAAAAATTTGATGACTATCGCGGTCAGCAAAGCGAACAATTTTATCTTCGATTGACGGACAATAGCGTGGACCAATACCTTCAATAACGCCAGAATATAGGGGTGAGCGATCTAGGCCTGCACGAATAATCGCGTGGGTTTTTTCATTGGTGCGCGTGATATAGCAGGGGATTTGTTGGGGATGCTGCGCTTGGTGACCCATAAATGAAAAGACCGGCACGGGCTGGTCACCATCTTGTCGTTCTAATTTAGAAAAATCAATAGTACGACCATCAAGGCGTGGTGGTGTTCCGGTTTTTAAACGTTCCACACGAAACGACAGTGCACGCAAACGCTCAGCTAACAGCGTGGAAGCAGAATCTCCAGCACGCCCACCGCTATAATTTTCAAGACCAATATGAATTTTACCTGCTAAAAAAGTACCCGCTGTTAACACCACAGCGCGCGCATAAAAGCACAGTCCCATTTGAGTTTTAACGCCAATGACACGGTCGTGTTCGATAATTAAATCTGCCGCCATCTGTTGAAAAAGCGATAAATTAACCTGATTTTCTAAGTGATAACGAATTGCGCGTTTATATAATATACGATCGGCTTGTGCACGTGTGGCGCGTACAGCCGGACCTTTGCTGGCATTTAAGGTGCGAAACTGAATCCCTGCTAAATCAATTGCATGAGCCATGATGCCTCCTAAGGCATCAATTTCTTTAACTAAATGTCCTTTGCCAATCCCGCCAATGGCTGGATTGCAACTCATTTGCCCAAGTGTCTCGATATTTTGCGATAATAATAAGGTGTTTGCGCCGCAGCGTGCTGACGCTAAAGCGGCTTCGGTGCCAGCATGACCGCCGCCGATAACAATGACATCAAAATGTTTTTTGAATTTCACAAGTTTTGTTAATCTATGGGTAAGAAGTTAATTTTTAGACGCTATTATAAGAGGTAAACGATGAAAAAAAGTAAAAAACGACAAAATTCTATTGATAAAGCTGTGCAGACTGTGATTAGAAATCCAGTTGCAAAATTCGCTCATCACACGAACAAAACAACGTTTTTCCGTGACAAAACTAAATATTGCCGCCAAGGTAAGCATCAAGGCCAGGAGGCTTGGCTGATGATTTTTATAAAAATCATCAGCCAAGCCTGTTGTGCATAGTGAGCGTAGTGACCAGCATGTTGCAGTCAATGCCGCACTCGCGCATTAAGAATGCTTAGAGAAAGCAAAATACGGCTTACTTGTTTTGCTTTTAATGCCCCCCGCCTCCGCTTTTGTTTGAAGGCTTCCAAAGGGCATAAAGGCTTGACGGTATCTAATAAAATCTCCCCTAACGCCTCTCAATAACGCTGAGGACTGCATCCTTACTTTTTATCTA
>CAJAQT010000122.1 GCA_903944165.1 uncultured Methylococcaceae bacterium
AAACCGCAACCCTTATTTTGTTTAATTTTTATCCCCTTTAAAAAAGGCAAAACCATTTTTAATTTTAAGCCAATCACACGGTATCTCCGATGGCACAACGCAAACATCAGCCCATTTTTTGGGTTTTGCCTTTGTTCCAGTCGGCTCTGATTGCTTCGGTGTACCAGTTTTCTAATGGTTCTTGTGAATCGGGATATTTTTCCCAAAAATCACGCAATGTTTTCTTGGCGATAACACGCATTTTAAATTGCCCGTTTATGAATCCTAAAATAGAGGTGCTTTCATTTTTATTTTCTCAATTCATCCCACTACCAATCACTTTTCCTTTCGGTTTTCCTTTTAAAAACGCAGTGTCATTTTCAACTTCGAGCCAATCACAAGCTAAATTAGAAGGATTAACAACACAGACATCAAGCCACTTAAAAACAGGTGTTTCGGTATGTGTTTCAAAACCCATTTTTCTGCTGTGTTCAAGTAAAAAATATATGTCCATCTGATTCATCGCACCAGTTCTGAATAGATGTTCGTCATACCAAGCACCAATTAACGGTTCGCGCTCGGCTAAAAATTGTTTCCAACCACCAACATATTTTTTCTCGATTGTTTTAATTGGAATAATCAAGTTTATACATTCAAGTTGCACAGCCATTTTTATTCCTTATTATGTTGAGGAATGGAAACCGCCGTTTCTGAGATGAAGCTGAATCCATTTTAATGAAGATTGAAGTCTGTTTTGTTGTGGCATTTTTAGACGTTTTCTTTTCTTGGTCTTGACCAATTGCAATAACGATGTGTAAGCCTTGCATTTTCAGGAATAGTTTTCCCACCAGTCCAATACTGAACAATATGATCTACAGCAGAATCATCAATTGACTGAATACGTTGATTACAAATTGCACAAGTAGGATTTTTTTCCATCAACTCTTCTTTGAGTTTAAGAGTAAAGCAACGTGGCTCTTTTTGTTGAACCCCTAAAATGTTTCTGAGTACAACAATCCATTTATCAAACCTTATGGTTACTGCTTGCACAGAGCTTGTAGAAAGCTCAATGGAGTTAATAAAATCCTGATCTTCTGTCATTAAATAAATCAAACCTTCTTTGATTGCATCTAAATTCTGGAATACCTTGTTTTTATCTTCTCTTGCAAACGACCACATCAATATGTCGAACAATGATGTGTTGAATTTTTTTGGTTCCCAATATCCATTTGGTGAACTACCAGAGCCATTACGGAATCTTTTAAACGAATTAACATCAAAAATAGATCTGATAATTTGGCATGAGTTCTTAAATGCTTTTTTTAATTCAGCAAGTTCATTGTCTGAAATGTTGCGCTGTTTTTCAGCTTCTTTATTGAGAAAACTTCTAATTGGAGACTTATAGTTAAGGTAAGTTTCATGGTAAAAAGCACAAAACCGTAAAACTAATTCAACGTCTCTCATGCGTTTATCTGGTGCTTTCAAACCACAAATGTACATAAAATCTGGTTCTTTAGCCATTTCAATTAACGCCTGATTAAATTTTCCTCGATATAGACAGTTTCTAAGCTCTTGGTCGTTCAATTGTACTGAACCAGTATTTAGCCTTTCAAAAATATCAAACTTTAAGTCATCGCCAGAATCTTTTTGAAATGTTATAACCCTGATGATGTAACACCGAATTTCTTTCTGAAGTTCTTTTGGCAATTCACTAAATTTTTTACCATTCAAATCGCTACGGACTTTTAACCCACTCAATTTAAATTCTTTTCCATCTGGAAAGCGTCCATCCATGAAGGAAAAAAATGACGTTAAACGTTGTTGACCATCAATGACATACTCAAGTCCATCTTTCTCTTCTGAGATGTAAATAATGGGCAATGGTATTTGTAAAATTGCTGATTCGATGAGCTTACTTGCTTTTTTTTCATCCCAAACATATTGCCGTTGAAAATCTGCTTGTAATATCAAATCTCCGTCTTTAACTTTGTGGTAAAGAGATTGAATTTCTGGATCGCCACTTTTAGTAAAAATAGCATTTTGTAACTTCTCATTAGTCACAGGTAGCGGCTGCCAGAATCAAGTCAGCTAATGGTGGGATGTTGCTTTCACCCAGCAGT
>CAJAQT010000123.1 GCA_903944165.1 uncultured Methylococcaceae bacterium
CCGAGTATTTTCGATTGCACTTCGGAGTTGAATCCACGTCATAAAAAGCTCTTCATCTAAAGTGTGTAAAGTTAAAAATCAAGCCACTGCTTTGCTCGTTACGTCATAAAGCGCAATAGTTAAGCAACTCAGCGTGTTAATCAATAACACGCCAATCCCTACAAGCCATTACGAATAAAGTGACCAGACACCAGTGGGCATTCAGCTAAGTAAAGCAGTAATAATGCCAAGACAAGTCTGTTCATGCCTAATGATTACAGCAAGGCACTGGCGTCAATAACGCTCAGCATTTTAGTAAAATTGATCAGGACATTGCGTCATATCACCTAATTGATTAAGGCAAATGCCACATTTTTATCGTTAAAAAATTCTGCTTAGCCCTTACTTACAAGCCAGCAATGCTCAGGGTTATAACACTGCAACAGGATTATCTGCCATGATGGACTGAGAAGTCAGTTATGATGCAATCACGCGCTTGTTATCGAAACAAGAGTTCACCTCAAAAAAAGACTTATGGAGGGAAGTTAAATCAACGGTTCGACAAGTTGAAAGTGAAGATGCGTGTTTGATGTTTGATGATACGATCCCAAAAGACAATCGACGTTAAAAAAATTGAGTTAATTCGTTAAGTTTTACGCTATTAGAAAGGTAAGTCATTCTGGCCTTTTTAATTTTTTGATGGTGTAAAATAATCTTCTTCGTAAACTATAAAGCATTGTATTGATCATGAGATTAAAAGAAAAAGAGGTTCAAGTCGGCTACCTGTATCTGACCAGCGCAAATCAATATCGCGCGGTGTTGGCTATGAAAGGCGAGTTTATGATTTATGCGCCAAGTTTGGAAGGCGCCCCGCCCTTAAATCTCAGTGTTACCCGCTTGCCATTTGCTAATCAGCCCTTTAAAAAATGCCAAATTATTACCTTTGCCAAAAAAGAGTATCAACTCTTTAATATTAATGGCAATGATGCCCTTAAACATCAGCTAGATGAACATCACTTGGCAACCATTATCGCCCAATGTAATGCCAAGTCCGCCATCACTACTTTGTTAACAGACTAAAGCCATCCTCCACAGCAGTAACTATTTTTGTTCAATAACATATAGCGCTGGTCGGAAAACAAAGTAAACGCAGGACGTTTTACACTTAATTATATGAATTTAGCCCAACACATTAATACACTGATTTAAATTTAATTAATAACTCAAGGATAGCGTAGCCATGCCAACATTGCATTGGATAGGAAAAGAAGCCGTAGTTAAGCACCATAAGGACGTGCCTTATCGCTTGTTGGAGCGTGTGCCTGAATTGGATTGTGGCGTGAGCGATAGCGGTAATTTGATTGTGCAGGGTGATAATTTACACGCGCTTAAAGCCTTGTTGCCTAGGTTTGCAGGACAGGTGAAATGTATTTATATCGACCCGCCTTATAACACGGGCAATGAAGGCTGGGTGTATAACGATAATGTCAACAGCCCTGAAATTCGTAAATGGTTGGGTTCGGTGGTTGGTAAGGAAGACGAAACTTTAGACCGTCATGATAGATGGTTGTGCATGATGTACCCGCGTTTGTTGTTGCTCAAACAGTTTTTGCGTGATGATGGGGTTATCTTTGTTTCGATTGATGATAATGAACACGCGAGTTTAAAGTTATTAATGGATGAAATTTTTGGCGGTAGAAATTTTTTGACTTCATTTATTTGGAAAAAAAGAAGCGGCTCTAATGATTCAAAAAACTTTCTATCTGTTGACCATGAATATATTGTTGCTTATCAAAAAACCGATGCAGCGGTAATGACAGGGGTAATTAAGGATTTAAAAAAATACAAAAATCCTGATAATGATGAAAGAGGCGCATGGGCATTTGATAACTTAACTTGTAATAAAACAAAAGAAGAAAGACCTAATTTGTTTTATGACATTACTAATCCAGAAACGGGTGCTATTTATTCTGCAAATCCTCATCGAGTTTGGGTTTACGAAAGAGAAAGAATGCAGCGAATGATTGAGCAAGGAAAAGTTATTTTTCCAAAAAATGGAACTGGCACACCTCAATATAAAAGACATCTTTCAGAATTAAGAAACCTTAGTAAACCAGTTTCATCATGGATTTATCCATCGAACACTAAGGATAGTTTTGTAGGCATTTCAACAAGTATTAATTCTATAGCTACCAAAGAATTGAGAAATATTTTTGACAAACAATTATTTGATTATCCTAAACCTGTTGATTTATTAGAGGGCATAATAAATCAAGCCACCGATGAAAACTCCATCATCCTCGACTCTTTTGCAGGCAGTGGAACAACCGCCCACGCCGTGCTAAATCTCAATAAACAAGACGGCGGTAATCGGCAATTCATTCTGGTAGAAATAGACAAAACCATAGCCGAAACCGTCACCGTTGAACGTAATAAACGAGTGATTGAAGGTTACAACAACGCCAAAGGTGAACCCGTTGAAGGCTTAGGCGGCGGTTTCCAATTCTACCGCTTATCCAAAGAACCGTTATTCACTGCCGATGGTCAAGTGCGCCCCGATGTCACGTTTGCCCAATTAGCGGAGTTTGTCTGGTTTAAAGAAACGGGAACAGGTTTTACAGGCAACGCTGATTCGCCTTTATTGGGCGTGTTCAATAATAACGCGGTGTATTTACTCTATAACGGTATTCTGGGCGATTGCGATCCCGAAAAAGGCAATGTGCTAACGCCGTCTATTTATAAAAC
>CAJAQT010000124.1 GCA_903944165.1 uncultured Methylococcaceae bacterium
GAAATGTTACAAATAGAAATAGAAAAGCTGCCCAGTTTTATGATGGGGCAAGAAAAAGGCATGGAAGAAGGTATAGAAAGAGGCATGGAAAAAGGTATAGAAAAAGGTATAGAAAAAGGCATTGCCGCAGGAGAAAGAAAAAGAGCCTTAATGATTGCCAGACAATTACTTAAAAAGAATTTTTCGATGCAAGAAATAGCGCAAGTGACTGGACTTGATATTACTGAGTTAGAAACACTCGATCAGCATTGACATTTGTTTGTGAAATAGACGTAACTATTTAGCCCCTACCTTATTTACGTCATCACGGCAGGGATTGCCTAGATGTCAAGTCCAGCATGATTACAGTCCTTTTTTACAAATAATTCAGTGCTATTTTCTTGCCATTTTTGAATGGCTGGCATAGGGGGGGGATGATTATCGCTGCCACAGCAAAACATTATCAACTTGAATTATTTATTAAAGAGATCGGTAATTATGCGGGATTTGACACACTAAAAATAGTTAACTGACGTGACTATGACCAAGCAAGGTTCCCGTCGCAAACGCTAAATCAATCAGCGAAATTTGATAATCCGTTACCGCCCGAACTTCACGCAATTGCGCGTCACCCAAACGAGAGAGCGTTTCCAACACTTCAGTCATGGTTCGCAAGCCTTCACGAAATTGTTTTAATTCTGCGTCGTAATTTAGCCCAGCTAAAATCACATTTTGTCGCACGGCTAAAATACGTTGCCAATTTTGCTCAGTCGTATCGAGCGCGTCATAAATTTCACGTTTTACAGTCAGTTCGCGCAATTGCTGCGTACTTAAACGTTGCAAGCGCTCTTGCACCGCGCGTTCTAATTTTGATTTGCGTAATTCATTCGACAACGGAATTTCAACACGCATTCCCACCGACCAATCTGAATAATTACCATCGATGGTTTGATTAAACGCGCCATCAAACGCAGCAGTATCACGCCCTAACGAACCGTAATTATAATCAAGCATAAACAACGGCAAGGTTTGATTTTTCAAATAATCAATTTTGGTTAAATCCGCCGCAAGTTTTAATTCTAACTCTAAAATTTCTAAGCGTCCCGCAAGCGCTTTTTGAATCAATTCATTTCTATCAAATTCAAAATGTAGCAGTATTGGCTTGGTTTTCGGGATAATTAAGGTTTGAGAGTCGAGCGTTAAATTCGTGTCATTGAGCAATAATTTCAGTTGGCGTTGGCGAATTTTTAACGTGGTAGTGGCGGTAATTAAACTTTCACGCCGTTCTGCAACACCAATTTCAGCACGATTGACTTCAACTGCCGCAGTTAAACCGTTTGCCACTCGTTTTTTAACCATTGTTAAATTATCAGACGCATTTTCATATTGTTGACGACGCACGTCTAATTCGCCCCACGCCATATAAATCGCCCAATACGCGCGTTCAACAGTGGCTAAAACGCGAATAGATTGCAAACGAGTTTTCACGTCAATAATTTGCTGCTCATATTGTGCAATCCGAATTCCTGCCACATTTGTGTCGATGCCGCCATCACGCAATAAAGGCTGACTGACTGAAAAACGCAGCGCATTTTGATATTCCGTTGACGGTACGCCTTTAAATTGTTTTTTCTCATTAAAAGGCGAGCTTAAGGTCACTTTCGCGCCTGTACGAAGGGGAATTACAATGCCCGCTTCCATCTCCAACACTTGTGTTAATTGTTCAATCGCGGTGAGTTTATCGGTTTCATTTTCAAGTAGTGAACTGCTGCTTGTTGGCGTAAACGTCACCACATCTAAATTCTGCTTAGGCGTATCTTTTTTGCCGTATTTAGCTTTGGCAAAAATTAACTCATCAAATTTCGCTTCTTCTTCGCTCACTTGCGTGGCGGCAATTTTGGGGTCAATTTCAGCAATTTTTAAATCTAAATTATTTTCTAAGGCTAAGGCGCGAACGTTTGCCAACGTAAATTCAACCGATTCTTTAGGCGAATCGGTTTTTTGCACAGTTTTTAAATCACGTTCCTTAAATCTCGGTAAAGCTTGCTCACGCGTTTCAGGTGGCGATTTTGTGACTTTATCAAGTTCAACACCTTCTTTAATACTTAAACGCGCCTCAGCTTTTTCTTTCACTGGCGCGAAACCTGAACCATTTAAATAATAACTACAACTGGTGGTGAATAAACAGCCGAGAAAATAACCTACTTTGAGCGTGAAATGTATTTTATTTTTCATGTTTTTCAGGTGTATAAACGGGAGGAAACGCATTAAGTTGTCGCCATAATTCATACGCCATGGTGACGCGATTCAGTAAAATCCAACCATCTACGCGCACACCTTGACGTAAAAAACGCTCCGAAGGCCATGCTTCAGAATTTTCATCTGGTGTTAACAACACACGAAAGTGTCCTTTGCCGTCGTCGGTCGCATCGACAAACGCAACATTACCACCAAATGTGCCCACAGCAACTTCCGGCCAACCGCCAAATTGCAATGCAGGCCAACCTTCAAATTGCAAACGTGCATGACGACCCGGCATAATCAGCGTCACATCATTACCACTCACCCAAAGTTCAACCGCTTTTATGTCTGCATCAGGAACTAACGTTAACAGTGGGTCGCCTTGTCGCACTAAATCACCTTGTGGATTTGAAAGCAAACGCAACACACTGCCATCACGCGGAGCTTTGACAGTTTGTGAATGCTGGCGCGAAACATCGACTTCATTTTTAAGCAAACTCGTGCGGCTGTCTTCGAGTTCACTTTGCACTTTATTCATTGAGGCCGTTGCGGAGTTAATTCGTGCTTGCGCGTCGGAGCGAATTCGCCCAATTTCTGCTTCTGTGGCATGTTGCTCGGCAAGAGCACCTTTGAAGGTCGCTTGATTGCTATTTAAAGTACGTTGTGCAATGACTTGATCTCGTATCGCAATTTCATGTTCGCGTTTTGAAACTAAGCCATCAGCCAGCAATCGTTCTAAGCGTTCAATTTGTAAATTCGCTGTTTGCAAAGTAGCGTGCGAGGACAAAATACTTTCTTGCGCGGAATTCGCTCGTTGCCGCGCTACATCTAAACGATAGTGCGCGGTGGCAATTTGCAAATCACGCGTCGCAATTAAATTTTCACTTTGCGCTGTGTAAGCGCGTAATTCATCTTCTTTTGCACTGAGTTTTGATTTTGCTACGTCGCGCTGTTGTGTCAAACGCGTTAATAATTCTGGGTCAACGTCAACAATTTCAACTAAAACGTCACCTGCTTTGACTTTTGAGCCTTCTTTTACAAACCATTTAACCAGCCGCCCACCAATTGGAGCTTCAATGTTTTGCTGCCGCTCAATTGGCGCAAACGCAGTCACTTTTCCCGAAGCTCTAATATTTTGTTGCCAAGGTGTCGTCAATAAAAGTGGTGGAATAACTAAAAACAAACCGACACAAAGTCGAGTTAAAACGCTCACCGTTCGCGGCGTGCGTGCCGCGTTGAGTGCGCTAAGACGTGAATGGACTGGTGATAGCGTCATGCCTGTATTCCCTCCATTTCAATCACACGCTCACAGCGTGACGCAATGTGCAGTTTTTTTGTGAAAATCAGCACGGTTGTTTTAATTTCAAAAAGGTAAGTTAAAACGAAATCGAGTGTCTTTTCGTCTAATTCATCCAGAAAACTATCGATAATCAGCAACGAAGGTTGGTGAATTGTTGCTCTTGTCAGCATCAGCAAGTGTTGTTGCGTTTTTGAAAGTGGCGAGCCCGCTTCAGAAAGAGATAGCGAAAGTGTTTTACCAAATTGGTAGCGCAGTTTTTCAAGCAAACCTAGCGCGTTAAGTGATTTTTCAACTTCTGCCCGTTCAATGTCTTCACGTCCAAGTAACACGTTATCCAGTAACGTTCCTTCGATGATTTCGATTTCGTTCAGTAAAAAAATGCGCTCACGCAAGGCGGGTAAATTGAACGCCTGTACGTTGACATGTTCAACTTCAATATTGCCTTTTTGCGCGTGCCGCAAACCAAATAAAACGTCACAAAGTGTTGATTTTCCACAACTCGCTTGCCCTAAAAAAGCAACTTTTTCACTCGCAGTAATGTGAAAATTAATGTTATTTAAAACCGCAGGCATTGCTGGATAATGAAACGAGACATTTTTAGCCGTTAGCGAAACGGCTGGAGGCAAAGCAATAATTTGCCCTTTTTCATTTTCTAGCGGCAAATCAAGCAAATGCCCAATTTTGTCAACGGCAGTGAGTAAATCGTAAAAACTTTCTAAATGTTTGCCAAATTTAATCAGCGACGCTAACACGGTTGAAACAATTAATTCTGCGGCGACGAGTTGACCAAGTGTTAATTGTTTTTCAATCACTAACTCACCGCCAATTAACAGTAAACCTGTATTGGCAATCGCATAAAGCGTGACCGAAGCGATAATTTGGCGCAACAAAATCTGATAATGTGATTTTTTTTCGATTAAATAATTATTTGACAAAATATCCGTTTTTTCTTGTGCGAATTGTTCGCTTGTTGCCGTTTTAAAGGTGTTTTTGTTTTCTGCAAGCACTTCAAGCCAATCCACCAGCGCATATTTTGCTTTAGATTCCGCAATCGATGTTTTAATCGCATTCCGTCCTAAAACGAACATAATGAAAGCAATCGTGAGCAATAATGCAACGTCAAAACTGAGTAAAAATGGATGATAAAACGCTAATAAAATCAAGCCAGCAATGGTTTGCATGAGTAAGCGCATGCCATCTAAAACCAGCATGGCTGTCGATTTCTGCACCGTTTGAATATCAAAAAAGCGATTGATTAACTCTGCACCACGATGCGTGTCGTACAAATGCCGA
>CAJAQT010000125.1 GCA_903944165.1 uncultured Methylococcaceae bacterium
CCTTTAGTGAGATTAAACGTGGAAACAAAAAATAATGCCTTAGTACTGCATACTGAAACAGAAAAACTTTTGTCATTATTACAGTAAGCTTTATAACTGCGAACCCAGCGTGAGCGAGAAACTATTGGTAGTGTAATCAGCATTTGCAATGTCACTGGTTCTTGAACTCATGCCATACCCGCTAGCAAGGTAAAAATGTCTATTAAGTAAATATTTAGCCCCAAAACCAAAGTTATAGCCGGTATCAACACGATTATTACCGCCTTGAAATTCATTAATACTGTAACCCACATTAACATTTAAAAGAATGTTTCTAAGCAGCTCATGGTCAACATCAAGCGTGACCATGGTATTTAAAACCCCTGAAGACGTACCCTGAACAGTTTCATCAATGGTTCTGGTGCCTTTTGAAGTGACCGTAGTTAAGCCAGTTGGATTCCATTTTAATGACAAACCACCGGACAAACCGCTTACCGTTTTTAGTACAGGATCAACATAGTCTTGTACTTGGTAACCGACATACACATCACCCACCAATAATTTAGTAATATCAATTGAAACCCCGGTTGCACCCGAATAACCTGTTGAAGACCGTTGCAAGCCATCGGCACCAAACTGTGAGTCGTAATCAATAAAATTATAATTTGCTCTAAAAAATGCTTCGTAGCTTGAACTTAATTCATAACCAAGTCTAAAAGACGAGCCATTACTGGTACGGCTTCTATTTTTATCATTTTCAATCACGGCAAAGGAAACAGGAGCCACCCCATCTTGATAATTTAATTTATTAAGCGAGTGATCGAGATTAAATCTAAAGCGATTGATTTTGTGTTCGTAACCCAAAGCGGCGGTTAACGATTGATAATTAGTAGGCTTAAGTGCCATAAATCCAAATGACGGATCACCAAAAATAGATGTGGCTTGACCTCTATTTTCATATTGATTGGCATAAGCTAAATTAGCATGAGCAAAACTGGTTTTCAAAACATCAAACTTGCCATTTAAATTGAAAGAATAATTATCTTTATCCTCTGAACTATTAGAAGCATAACTTTGAAAATCACCTAGCGCAGAAAAATTTAAGGCGTGTCGATTCCAATCACTTGAAATAACTGCCCCTGGCTGAATATGAAAGATTAAATCTTGAGTTGCAGTAGCCTGCGAGGAATAAATATTATCTCGCCACTCATTATTACTGCTTAAGGTCGGGAGAAATTTGAAGGTACCTAAACGCATACCAATGGGGAAATAATCTCTTTTGGCTCGCGTTAACACACCTTGCCCACGCGCCAATTCAACACCCATTGCAAGCTGGGCATTACCAATCAGAACATTCAAAGTTACCATTAAAACAGCCGAACGTTGCCAATTCATAATGTGCTCACAATGGGTATATCAAACTTAACTGCTTGGACTTACTGATGAATAAGGCTTAACCAAACCTAACATAGCATTTTTTTGTTGCTTGTTAATTTGAGCATTTTTGAATAACGTATTGATCGTATTCATCATAGTCGTAGCAAAAGCAGTTGAACCTTTACCAGCTTTTAACAAAGCAACTGAAATCTCAGCTGTTTTCAACGGGTAAACAGCAGAGACAGCTTTAACAATTGCAGCTTGAAGCGCTGGTGTTTCTGTAACAACAGCAACAACAACGTCAGAAACCCTACGTCCGTCAACTTTTTTCACTGCCGCAGCAGTAAAAGCAGGCGCTTCGTTTTTATGCAAAGACACATACTTAGCAATGATTTTATCCGAAATTAATGGATATTTATCAAGCAAAGCAATTGTTTGTGGAGAGGTTAACGTTGCAACACTATTAATTACATCAAGACGAGCTTGTTGTGCTTTAGTGATAGCACTTGCAAACGGAGACACAGCAATTAATGCCACCGCCAACAATAAAGCGTTAAAAATTTTCATAAATAAATTTCCTAAAAATGCATTTTAAAAAAAAGCACCTTCACCTAAAAAAAGATGTTTAGCTAACTGTTAGCCAACACGCTCTATATCCTTAATTTTCTAAATGAAGCCACAACAATTATCAAAAATAAGCTGTTGAAATATTCAAACATTGCTTACAACCAATAACTGTCGATTGAATTTTAAGTGAATCTAAATAAAACTGTCAATCAATGATTAACTTCCTTCAACTTAATATACAGCTGCTGTAGAATTTAGATTCACGCGCTTACAAATTTGCATTTATCTGTCTAATTAGCCATGATAGTAAGCTTAGTATCAGAATAAAGACTAAATTATGTGTTTATTTTTATTTAACCGACGGTAAAACAAATGAAAATCACCCCTCATTTTTTTCCATTATGGATTTTATATCTTATTTCTTGTGCGTTATTTGCACCGACTACTTATGCTGGGAATGACACGCTATCTTATCGATTAGGCAGTGGCGACAAACTAAAAATCACTATATTTAATCAAGAAGATTTAAATGGTGAATACACTATTGATGGCGCTGGTAATTTTTCACTCCCTTTAGTTGGCACTATTGCCGCAAAAAATCTAAGCCTAGAAGAACTTGAGGTAAGACTTAAAGAAACCCTTAGCCCTGACTTTTTATTAAACCCACAAATCAGTATTCAAGTGCTTAACTACCGCCCATTTTATATTTTGGGTGAAGTAGAAAAACCAGACTCTTACCCTTATGTTAGCGGTATGACTTACCTTAATGCTGTCGCTATAGCCGGTGGCTTTACCTATCGAGCTAAGCAAGACTATGTGTATGTTGTGCATAGCAATGACAGCACGCAGAAGGAAGAAAAAACAAAAATGGATTTACCTGTTATGCCAGGCGATATTATTCGTGTAGACGAGCGCATGTTTTAAACGGCGCCTCAACGCCCCATACGCCTTAACTTTTTGATTTTAACTTGTTACCCACGGAAACCTTATGTCACAAAGCAACTACCCTCCTATTCAAAACTATAGCGAGGCTGCTTTTCAAGATGAAAGCTCAATATCTCTTAATCATATCTTTCATATATTCTGGTTGCGAAAAACCATATTTATTGCCGTATTTGTATTTATTTTTATTGCTGGCACCGTCGTCTTATATCAACTAACACCTAAATTCACCACCGAAACAAAAATTTTAGTGGGGATAGATAAAGCCAAGGTTGTTGATGTTGAAGCCGTACTAAGTGGCAACTTAGGCACTGATAGCGCGGTAAAAAGCGAAACCGAAGTGCTTACCTCAAAAGGCTTAGCTAAAAAAATCATCACTAAGCTTGGCTTGCTTAATATGGAGGAATTTAATCCTAATCTTAAAGAAAAAAGCTTCTTTGCAGATATTAGCCCCTCTACTTGGTTTTCTGATGAATTCAAAGCATCTATTGGCTTACTTAGCAAAAAAGAGCCGCTTACCGAAGAGGAAACTGAAGAACGCCTCATGGCCACCGCAACCAATATTTACTTAAGTAAATTAAAAGCCGCGCCCGTTAGAGGTTCTCAAGTTATTTCCGTGTCGTTTGAGTCTCCAGATCCTAAGTTAGCTGCGCAGATTACTAATACCCACGCAGATAGCTACATTATTGGTCAACTTGAAGCTAAATTTGAAGCCACCCAAAAAGCATCTTCATGGCTAAATGAGCAACTCTCGGGCTTACGTTCAAAAGTTGAAGCCTCAGAACGAGCGGTTGAGGTCTATCGTAAAGATCATGGTTTAAGCAAAGGTACCAACGAATCTGGCTTAGTTGGCGAGCAACTGTCTGAAATTAATAGCCAATTGATTATTGCCAAAGCAGAACGTGCAGAAAAAGCAGCGCGCCTTACACAAGTCACGCAATTACTGCGTAATGGCACTGATATTGAAACGGCTAGCGAAGTATTGTCATCAACGTTAATTCAAAATTTACGTCAAGAAGAAGCCGAGCTGCAACGCAAAGTTTCAGAAATGTCTGTGGAATTAGGTGCAAAACATCCTAAATTAATCAGAATTAATGCTGAAATTCTTGATCTTAGGGGCAAAATAAAATCTGAAATCACTAAAATTGCGTCTGGACTCAAAAACGAACTTAACATTGCCAGCACCCGCGAAGCCAGCTTGCAAAGCAGTTTACAATCCCAAGAGAATAAATCAGGCTCGCACCGCGAAGAAGAGGTGCAATTACGCGCTCTGGAAAGAGAAGCCAATGCTAACAAAGTATTATTTGAAACCTTCTTAAACCGTTTTAAAGAAACGTCATCAACACAAGGTATGGAAGAAGCGGATGCTCGCGTTATTTCAGCAGCGGAAGTTCCTGTATCACCCTCTTTTCCAAAGAAAAATATGATGCTGGCATTAATCGCGGTACTTGCCGTAATTTCTGGCACTGCGGTAATCTTTGTTTTAGAAATGCTGCATCCTGGCTTAAGAACCCCAGAAGAAATCGAACGTTTCTTAGGGATTCCAGCCATTGCCTTGCTACCCCAAATTGATAAAAAACTTGATCCTTTCAATTATGTATTAGATAAACCTCATTCCAGCCTGAGTGAAGCACTCAGCTCTTTACGGGTATCTTTAATGCTATCTGATCCAGATAAAAATGTGCAAACGGTAATGATCACCTCGTCATTACCAGGGGAAGGAAAAAGTACCACGGCGCTGAGTTTAGCAAGAAGCACCGCGTTTTCAGGTCAAAAAGTTATTGTTATCGATGCTGACTTTCGTCGCCCCACTATTGAAAAGAAATTAAATATCAATTCGAATACTAAAGGCCTTACCGATTATATTTTGGCACACGATGGCAAATACACGGACTTCATCTTTAAAGACGACCGTACCAATATGTACATCATGACTAAGGGTAAAGCTGATTATGTTAATCCTGTGGACATTTTATCCTCTCACAAAATGGAAGCCTTCTTGTTGGAATTGAAACAAAATTTCGATTTGATTATTATTGATACACCACCTGTTATGGCCGTAACCGATGCACGGGTATTAGCCTCACTGGTTGATAAAACATTATTTGTGGTAAATTGGGATAAAACCCCTAGACAAGTGGTTAAAACAGGGCTTGAAGAGTTACTCAAAGCCAACCCAAGCATAGCTGGAATTGTCTTACAACAAGTTAATTTTAAAGAGTACAGCAGTTACAGTTATGGCGAATCTGGGTATTACTATAACTACAGTAAATATGGTCAATACTATAAAGACTAAGTAACGCGATGATATCTACAGAAGAAAAATTTGTTTTCCAAAAAATAGTTACTGGCATCATTCTGTTATTCAGTGTGTGTTTATTGGTCATTGCCTGGCCGCGCAGCAGAGCCGCCTTGGATTTTTTACCCGCTAAATATGCACTTGAAAAAATCAATAAAAATGAAGTCTTAGAAGAAGAAGACATTGCAACTGCGCTTGAGCAAACTGAGCAAAGTGCGGGTATTTTTGCAGATCCTCGCTATTCAGAAGGCATGAGTCAGCTTTTATTACTTGATGCTCAAAATAATGAATCATTAGAGGCGACAGACAAAGAATCCTTAGCACTCGCTAAAGAAAGCGCTGAACAAGCCCTTTCTTTAGCACCAGCAAACGCACTGTTATGGTATCGACTTGCCGTACTTAATGGCTTACTCAATGCTTCACCCGATGAAATAAAAAAAGCACTGCTCATGTCAATGATGACAGGTCCTAATGAAATGGGCATCATGCTCCCTAGATTACACATGAGTCTAGTGCTGTTTGCCCTGTTTGAAGACGATGATAAAGAGCAGGTCATTAATCAAATCATCACTGTATGGACGCTTTCACCTGCTGAGTTTTTACCCATTGTCAAAAATAATATCGCCCTTATGGACGCGATAAAATCATTACTCACTCCTCGCCATACCACTGAGCTAAGTGAAATGGAGAAAGCCCTTGAAGAGCATCTTTAATTCGTTTTTTAAAAAAACCGCCCCTACACCTGCCATAAACCCTTATTTACCTGATGGCTTACGGGTTTATTGTATAGGTGATATTCATGGTCGCTATGACTTACTTTGCCAACTTCATGACAAAATCACTGAGGATGCAGAAACTTTCTTAGGGCAAAAAGTCATTATTTATTTGGGTGATTTTATTGATCGCGGCTTACACTCAAAAGACGTGATTGACTGCCTAAGCAAACAAACAAACGCAGGAGTTGAGTATATTTATTTGCGTGGCAATCATGAACAAACTCTATTGGACTTCCTTCAAGAAGACTCCGTTGGGCGCTCTTGGTTAACCTACGGCGGGCAAGCCACCTTAGCAAGCTACGGCGTATCCATTGCAAAAATCCCCACTAAACGCGAAGATTTTATCGAGTTACAAGCGCAATTAAGAAAGAACTTACCTGAAGCACATTATAAATTTCTTGTTGCAACCCGCTTATCTCATCAGCTTGGTAATTATTTTTTTGTCCATGCAGGCATTAATCCACAGCTGCCGCTTCATAAACAAAATAGCGAGGACATGCTTTGGATTCGCGACGCCTTTACCGAAACAACCAAGTCGTTTGAAAAAATCATTGTTCATGGTCATACCGTCACTGAGCACGCCGAATTGTTAGCAAATAGAATTGGTATCGACACGGGTGCTTACGCGAGCAGCGTACTCACTTGCCTAGTACTAGAAGGCGCGACCCAAGCACTTATCCAAACTAAAGCAAGTTAATGGGTAAGCTAAACACCGCCCCGCTAGCATTAAAAATACTACCTTAACAAAAGAAGGAGCCTGTCATGTTTGAGTTACTCTTTGTTTTAACCACTATTTTTGTTGCCTCTATTTTTTATCAGACAGTCAACAAACAAAAGCAAGAGGCCATCAACACACCCACTATTCAATCAAACCTTGCAACCACGGCACCTTTATCAGAAACGCCCATACTTGCCACTCAAAATTCCACCCCAAAAACAGCTAAAACGAAGCCTAGCACCAAAAAAGGGAGTATTAAAAATCCCCTCACTGGTGAAACAGCTACCATAGCAAGCAACTACCGCTTCACCAAACGCTGGATTAAAGAGGCTCTAGTTACCGAAGGATTGTTGACTAAAGTCTACAAAAACAATGAACTAAACGAAGAGTCCGAGGCACTTATTAAAACCGCAATGCTTGCATTAGAAGCTTTAAATAAATATCAACACTAAACCATCTCTTTATTTACGTAAAGGACCGCTTTATTCACCGCTTAACACCCTGAAATATGATAAAATCACGTTGAAAGAGTTGGCTGGACAGTCGCTGTTTTATGGTTATTAATCATAGAATGGAGGAAAGTCCGGGCTCCATTGGGCGAAGTGCCAGGTAACGCCTGGGAGGCGTGAGCCTACGGCAAGTGCCACAGAAAATATACCGCCTGCTGACTAACAGCAATGCTTGTCAATAGGTAAGGGTGAAATGGTGCGGTAAGAGCGCACCGCGCCACTGGTAACAGGGGCGGCAGGGTAAACCCCACTTGGAGCAAGATCAAATAGAGAAGCAGACGCGCGGCCCGTGCGGCTTCTGGGTAGATTGCTTGAGCTGCAGGGCGACCTGTAGCCTAGATGAATGACTGTTCACGACAGAACCCGGCTTACAGGCCAACTCTTTCTTATTACAATTTCAACCCAGCAACACCATCAGCACACCTGCCTTTTACACAATCCCTACGCGCAACACCCTACTGTTTTTTATACTCACTCTCGCGTCTTTTCTTTCGACTGTATGCGTGAACACACGCATTGCCTAGTCACATTTATGCAAAAAAAACGGCTATCTCATTAACTATAAAACGCCCCAACACAGTATTTTTCAGAAAAAATACACATCACCTCTTACTAGCAATTTAATTCATGCACTTTATCAACTAATCAATCCACCTTATTGATTAATCGTATGAATTTATTTTTTTACTTTTATTCCCCAAAATTAACCATAATCATTGCTGTAAGTCATTGTCAAAAAAGAAAGAATTTTAACGAAATGATTCTTGACTAAGTTCATTTTGAATTCTATAGTGGTCAATATGTGGAGAAAAGTGGCGTTTAATTGATGAGATATGGTTTTTTTATCAAGCAATGGGGTAAGATTTGTTTCGCGGAATTAGCACGCTTAATTTAGATGATAAAGGACGCATTGCGATGCCAACGCGGTATCGTGAAAACATCCATGCGTGTTGTGATCGTCAATTAATTATCACCGTTGCAGTAAATGAACGTTGCCTTGGTGAACTAGGTTGCTTATGGCTTTACCCATTACCTGAATGGGAAAAGCTAGAAAACACCATTAGCCAATTACCCACCTTAAACAAAATGGCAGGCAAACTACGCCGATTTTTAATTGGTAACGCCACTGAATGCGACATGGACGCACAAGGTAGGTTGCTATTGCCAGAAAAGCTACGAACATTTGCCAATATGGATAAAAAACTTGTGTTGGTTGGTCAGCTTAATAAATTTGAAGTGTGGAATGACTCGGCATGGCAAGCCAAAGAACAAGCGTGGATGACAGAAGATGACAACGATGGCTTAGCAGAATTAGGGACATTATCGTTTTAAACCAGTGAGGATGCGCTATTGGAACACCGACCCGTCATGCTTGCAGAAGCATTAGAGCAACTTGAGTTAAAACAAGACGGCCTCTACATAGATTGTACATTTGGGCGTGGCGGTCATAGCTCTGCACTATTAAAGTCTCTTGATAGCACTGGAAAATTAATTGCATTTGATCAAGACATCACTGCGCATACCTCTGACGCGGCGATAACTTTGGCACAAGACAACAGATTTACCTTACTACACAAGCCGTTTTCAACCTTACAATTAGCCTGTCAGCAGCTTGGCATTGAAGGAAAAGTCAATGGCATACTGATTGACTTAGGCGTGTCCTCGCCGCAACTTGATAACGCAGAACGTGGCTTCAGTTTTTTAAGAGATGGCCCCTTAGATATGCGGATGAACACCACACAAGGTCTAACTGCTGAAGCATGGTTAAAAATTACCAGTGAATCAGCAATAGTCAAGGTGTTATTTGATTATGGTGAAGAACGCTTTGCTAGAAAAATTGCTAAAGCCATCATAACAACGCGCGAACACACGCCACTTGTGTCCACAAAACAATTGGCAGATATCGTTGCTAATGCTGTGCCTTTCCATGATCGGCATAAACATCCTGCAACCCGAACATTTCAAGCAATACGCATTGCCATCAATGCCGAACTTGATGAATTAACAGCCGTTTTAGATCAGGCAATTCAGGTTTTAAGGCCTGGCGGACGTTTAGTTGTGATTAGCTTTCATTCCTTAGAAGATCGTCTTGTAAAGCGTTTTTTTAGAGCCGAGTCAGGTGCAAAATACAACCCTGGCAGATTTCCTATTCGGGAAAGTGATATTTGCAAAGGTGCTTTAAAAACATGTGGCAAAGCGATTAAAGCAAGTGCTGAAGAGCTACGGCATAATCCTAGAGCACGCAGTGCCATAATGCGTGTCACAGAGAAAATGTAAATGAACACTTTTCGCCTTTGGGGTATAGGCACCTTATTTTTAATACTACTAGGCTCGGCGTTAACAGTCATTTTTTGTAAATACCATTCACGCCTACTTTTTATGGAACTACAGCAACAAGAAAGTGCGCTTGATCAATATGAAGTTGAATGGGGACAAATGCAGTTAGAACTCACTATGCTGACTGAACACAATAGAATTGAACAATTTGCAGTAGAAAACTTAAAACTTATTATTCCTTTGCGTGAAAAAACCATTTATCTAAAACCTGCAAACTAAAAAGCCATGCTGGATTTAAGAATCACCACAACAAAATCTAAGCCCCAAGCGAGCAATGATTTTTCTTTTAGAAAAACATTCTTATTGGGCTTTATGCTGTGTTGCATGACGCTATTAATAAGCCGCGCTTTTTATTTACAAGTTATTGAAAAAGATTTTCTTCAAGACCAAGGTGACGACAGACACGTTGACGATATTGTTATCCCTGCCTATCGCGGCATGATTAAAGACAGAAACGGAGCGCCCTTAGCCGTTAGTACGCCTGTAGAATCAATTGCTGTTAATCCAAGAGAACTCATCACTGACGATAAAAATAGACTCAAACAACTTGAAAAAGAATTTAGAAAAAAACAACAATTACTCAAGCTGTCTGAGACCGATAAAGCCCAAATATTAAACGATTATCGCAAAGAAAAATCGTTAACCATTAAAACTATCGAAAACCTTCTGCATTTACCCTCAGGAAAAATAACACAGTTATTAAATGAAAAGCCCTTACGCGCCTACGCTTATCTTGCTAGAAGCATCAACCCCGAATTAAGCGAAAATATTAAAGCGTTAAAATTAACGGGGGTTTATTTTGAACGCGAATTTAAACGTTTCTACCCTACAGGCAGTGTATCAGCCCATCTTGTCGGCTTTACCGATATTGAAGAAAAAGGGCAGGGCGGCATGGAGTTAGGCTATGAAAATGTCCTTAAAGGTATCTCTGGCAGTAAGCGTGTAATTAAAGATGGTCATCGCCAAATTATTGCTGATGTAGAAAATATAAAAGAACCTGTTAACGGCAAAGATATTGTTCTAAGCATCGATCAACGTATTCAATACCTTGCCTATAAAGAATTACAGCGCGGTGTGACTGAAAATCAAGCAAAAACTGGCACTGTCGTTGTCCTTGATGCCAAAAATGGCGAAATATTGGCTGTTGCCAATCAACCTTCATTTAACCCTAATACGCGAAAAGAAATAAAAGAATATTTTTATCGCAATCGAGCATTAACAGAAGTGTTTGAGCCAGGCTCAACAGTAAAGCCCTTTGTTGTTGCCGCGGCTTTAGATGGTGGCTATATCAAACCCACCGATGTCTTCGAGACTCATGGTAGCTTTCAAATTGGTCGTCACCAAGTAAAAGACGTGCACAATTACGGCACCCTTGACTTAACCCATGTGATCAAAAAATCTAGCAATATTGCCGTCAGCCAAATGGCCTTAAAAATGCCGCCAGATTATTTTTGGAACATCTATCACCGTCTTGGCTTTGGCGTTTCTGCCGGCACTGGTTTTGTGGGTGAAGCCAATGGCATTTTATTAGATTATCATCGCTGGCATGATTTTGAGCGCGCCACCCTATCTTTTGGTTATGGCATGAATGCCTCGGCATTACAGCTTGCTCGCTCCTACACTGCGCTTGCTGATGATGGCATATTGCATTCTGTAAGCTTACTCAAACGCGATGAAGATATTGATCAACAACGTGTCTTCAGCACAAAAACAGCTCGACGAGTTCGTGCCATGATGGAGCACGTTATCATGGAAGACGGCACCGCGTATGAAGCCAGAGTAGATGGCTACAGCGTTGCCGGCAAAACGGGTACGGTTAAAAAATCAGGGGGTAAAAGCGGCTATCTTGATAAAAAATATTTCTCAGTATTTGCAGGCTTTGCCCCTGCTAAAAATCCTCGTTTGATTATTGTCGTCATGATTGATGAGCCCTCTGCTGGTCAATATTACGGCGGCTTAGTGTCGGCTCCTGTTTTTTCTAAACTCATGTCGGGTGCGTTACGCATTCTTAATATCGCGCCTGACAAAGAAGAAACCATGCCTATTTTACTCACGCAAGCACCTTAATTGGATGGGTAATTACTATGCAACTCGCCACGCTATTTCAAAAATTATCTGCACTTGAGCCCCAATCTCAAGCTTATAACAGATTAAATATCAATAACTTAAGTATTGATAGCCGCACCATTAGTCATCATGATGTGTTTATTGCCTTAACAGGCAGCCAACAGCACGGCTTGTATTTCGCCGAACAAGCCATTAACAAAGGTGCTGCTGCGATTTTATATGATCCAGAGCAAGATGGTCGGCACTTAGCCAGCACCATTAGCGCAATTCCTACAATTGCAGTGCCAAACTTAAGCACACAACTTGGCCTTATCGCCGCCAATTTTTATGGCTGGCCAACAGACGCATTAACGCTAGTTGGCATAACGGGCACCAATGGTAAAACTTCGTGTACACAATTCTTACATCAACTAACCGAACATAGCGGCGTTATTGGCACCTTAGGCTGGGGTGATCGACAGCAACTTCATGCTACGCAGCACACCACACCTGATGCCTTAACATTACAAAAAATATTTTCTAGCTTTAAAAACAATCACCAACATACCGTATTTATGGAAGTGTCCTCACACGCCATAAGTCAACACAGAACCAGCGGCCTTCCCTTTGAAGGCATCGTCTTTACAAATATCACCCGTGATCATTTAGATTACCACTTAACGTTTTCAGCCTATTGCAACGCAAAACTACAATTGCTTGATACGCCTGACCTACGCTTTGTGGTGATGAATCTTGATGATGAACTCGCCTCCAAAATTATTTCACGCACTCCCGCAACGGCAATACTTTGGAGCACCAGTTGCACGGGTAAAACCCTGCACACTGCAACCAGTCTCGTTGCAACACAGCTTCGCCAAACCCCGACTGGCATAGCATTTGACGTTCATCTTGATCAACAGCAACACCATCTTAGTTTACCGTTGTATGGCTTATTTAATGTGAGCAACTGTCTGCAAGTATTAGCCGTATTGCTCGCAAAAGGCATGAGTTTTTCCGTAGCCTGTCAACAGCTGAAGAACTTACAACCCATTCAGGGGCGCATGGAGCGTTTGGGCGGACACGATCAGCCCCATATTGTCATTGATTATGCCCATACCCCCGACGCCTTAGAAAAAGCATTAAGTAGTTTACGCGCACATTGTCAGCACCGGCTTTGGCTGGTCTTCGGTTGTGGCGGCAATCGCGATCAAGGCAAACGTCCATTAATGGGCGAATGCGCTTCACGCTTTGCTGATCAAATCATCCTTACCGATGACAATCCCAGAGATGAGGCGAGTGAACAGATTATTGCCGACATTATGACTGGCTGCGAGCACCAAAAAACACGTGTTATCGCTAATAGAGAACTCGCCATTCATTATGCAATTGCTCATGCCAGCCCCAAAGATTGCATTTTAATCGCGGGCAAAGGGCATGAAGATTACCAAGAGAGTGCCGGTGAACGCTTTCCCTTTAGCGATAAAGAATGCGCACTGCACGCCTTAACCCAAACCTATCCAGCATTGGGCCAAATAACATGACTCTTTATTTAAGTGCTTTAGCTAAACAACTCTCTGGGCAACGGGTGGGTGCAGATGTGGCGATCACCTCAGTCAGCATTGATTCAAGATCACTGCAAGCAGGTGATGTGTATATTGCAATTAAAGGACACCAACACGATGGCCATGCCTTTTTAGCTGAAACAGAACGCGCCGGTGCCTGCGCTGCGATCATCGAGGCAAGCTCAACTACGCAACTCACTATTCCTCACCTAATCGTAACTGACACGAGGATTGCACTGGCACAACTGGCCACACTTTGGCGACAACACTTGCCTGCCTGTACCGTCATTGGGATAACGGGTAGCAATGGTAAAACCACCGTCAAGGAAATGACTGCGGCGGTCATGGGCGACGCCAGCACCGTACTGTATACCCAAGGTAATTTAAACAACGCAATTGGCGTTCCCCTTACTTTATTACGCCTAACTCAGGCACACCATTACGCAGTAATTGAAATGGGCGCTAATCACCCAGGTGAAATTGCTTTTGTTAATACCTGCGCTCACGCCGATATTGTCATCATAACTAATGCCGCTAACGCACACTTAGCAGGCTTTGGCGATGTCGCTGGCGTTGCAAAAGCGAAAGGTGAAATTATTAGTACGCTTAACCCAGAGGGCATCGTCATTTTAAATCGTGATGATGCTTATTTTGATTACTGGCAAACGCTAGCAGGTAGTAGAAAAATACTGTCTTTTGGGCTACATAATCAAGCGGATATAAGAGCAGAGCACATTCAAAGCAGCATTCAGGCGCAGCAATTTGTGACGTCTTTTGAGCTCATTAGTGCAGGGCAGCGCTATCACTGCACCCTCGCGTTAGCAGGTCAACATAACGTCTTAAACGCCTTAGCCGCGTGCGCCGTAGGTCTGGCGGCAGGTATACCCATCGCAACATTAATAACTCGATTAAAAAAAGTTAATTCAGTTACTGGGCGCTTACAAGCTTTAGTTGGCAGGCAAGGGCAATTAATCATTGATGATACTTATAACGCGAATGCCGATTCCTTAGCTGCCGCACTAAATGTTTTACAACAATGCCCAGGACAACCTTGGCTGATTCTCGGTGCCTTTGGCGAATTAGGGCCAGCAAGTGCTGAACTTCATTATGAGCTGGGTTTACAGATAAAAAAGAGTGGGGTAATGCGCTTATTTGCAGTGGGTGACGATTGTCAACACACGGTAGCAGCCTTTGGCGAAGGCGCCCAGTATTGTCACAACCACGCTGAACTCATGACGCAATTAAACAACGCCTTAACTGGTCAAGAAACACTTTTAATTAAAGGCTCGCGATCACAAAAGATGGAACACATCGTGGCATCACTCGTTGAAAACTTTAGGACATAAACAATGCTACTTTATTTAACTGATTATTTAATGAGCTTTAACAGTGGCTTTAGAGTATTTCACTACCTCACGTTTAGAGCCATTTTAGGCGTGCTGACCTCGCTGCTCATTTCTTTCATTATTGGTCCTGTCATGATTGAAAAATTACGCGGCAACAAAATTGGTCAAAGTATCCGCGAATTAGGCCCGCAGTCACACTACGAAAAAGCCGGCACCCCCACTATGGGCGGCACCTTAATTCTCGTCGCCATCACCATTACCACCTTAATTTGGGCGGACTTAAGTAACCGCTATATTTGGGTCATCTTATTAGTCACCTTAGGTTTTGGTGTGATTGGCTTTATCGATGATTACAAAAAAGTCATTAAACGCAATAGTGACGGCTTGTCTGCAAAAGCAAAATACTTAGGACAGTCGATTATCGGTTTAACTGCGGCCTTGTTTTTATACCAAACCGCCACGCTACCTGCCGAAACAGAATTTATTGTGCCTTTTTTCAAAAGCATTGTTTGGCAAATGGGCTGGGTATATGTGTTGCTCAGTTATTTTGTCATCGTGGGTACCAGTAATGCGGTCAACCTAACCGATGGTTTGGATGGTTTAGCGATCATGCCGACGGTAATGGTTGCGGGTGGTTTAGGTATTTTTGCTTACTTATCTGGGCACAGCGAGTTTGCTCAATACCTAGCCATTCCCTACCTCCCTAATGCGGGTGAACTTATTGTATTTTGTGCCGCGCTTATTGGTGCAGGTTTAGGCTTTCTCTGGTTTAACACCTATCCTGCAATGGTCTTTATGGGTGATGTCGGAGCACTTGCCTTGGGTGCGGCCTTAGGCGTACTGGCTATTCTGGTAAGACAAGAATTAGTCTTGGTGATTATGGGCGGCGTTTTTGTGATGGAAACTTTGTCGGTCATTATTCAAGTCGCCTCATTTAAATTAACGGGTAAGCGCGTGTTTCGAATGGCCCCCATTCATCACCACTTTGAATTAAAAGGCTGGCCCGAGCCACGTGTCATTGTACGGTTTTGGATAATCACCGTGATTTTAGTATTAATTGGTTTGGCAACATTAAAATTGAGATAAGCATGCCTACTGCAACACATTCTTTATTAAAGAAACATTTTAATTTAGACCCAACCTCCGCAAAAATTTTAGTGGTGGGATTAGGGTCTACCGGCATTTCTGTGGCGCGTTATCTAAAAAAAATGGGCTATCAATTTGCAATTATTGACAGTCGAAAACATCCCCCGTTAATGGAAGAGTTTTTTAATTTAATGCCTGACACGCCCGTATTTACAGGTGGTTTTGATGATGCGGCGTTTAAAGTTGCCACACATCTGGTCGTCAGTCCTGGTTTATCGCTCAATGAAAAATCCATCATAAAAGCAGTGGCTAATGGCTCAATCGTGATGAGTGACATTGATTTATTTGCCTGCTCAGTACAAACCCCAATAATTGCCATTACTGGTTCAAACGGCAAAAGTACAGTAACAACCATGTTGGGTGATATGGCCAAAGCCGCAGGAAAAAAAGGCGTGATTGGTGGCAATCTTGGTGTGCCTGCACTGGATTTGCTTAATGAAGAAGCTGAGCTTTATGTCTTAGAACTGTCTAGCTTTCAATTAGAACGCACCTCCACACTTAACGCTAACGCAGCGACCATTTTAAATATCAGCCCCGATCATCTTGACCGCCACAGTTCGGTTGCTGAATACGCACGAGAAAAACAAACTGTTTTCAATGGCGACGGCGCAATGGTTATTAATATTGATGACCCAATTGTCAACAGCATGATTGAAGCACAACGTAAAACATATACCTTTTCAATCAAAACCACCGCTGATTTTTATCTAACACAGCAGCCCGCTTGCGAAGGCGATAGGCACACCACAGAAAACGAATACTTAATGTTTCAAAACCACGCATTATTAGCCCTAAATGAGCTTCCGTTAGAAGGTCGTCATAATGCTGCCAATGCTCTTGCTGCACTTGCTTTAGGTCATGCCGTGGGCTTGCCTTTTCCAGCAATGTGCGACGCTTTAAAAAAATTCAAAGGCTTAGAGCATCGTATGCAACGGGTGGCTATTTTAAATGGCATCACGTGGATTAATGACTCCAAAGCCACCAATATTGGTGCCTGCATTGCGGCACTGGAAGGTTATCAAACTAAAGTAATCTTAATTGCTGGCGGCGACGCTAAGGGCGCCGATATGAACGAGCTTGCACCCATTATTCAAGAAAAAGCCAAGGCGTTAATTCTCATGGGTAAAGACGCCGCGTTATTTAATGATGCCTTAATTGATACCACACTACCCATTTATCATGCTGAAAACATGCAACAGGCTGTTCATCTAGCGGCACAATGTGCCCACTCAGGCGATCATGTGTTGTTATCACCAGCGTGCGCGAGTCTTGATCAATATAAAAATTATCAAGATCGTGGCAATAAATTTTCTAAAGCCGTCTTAGCCTTAGCACATTAAGCACAATGATAACGCGCACAAAAAAAACTAAAGCATCTCGACTCGGACAATTTCATTTGGATACGTTCTTGTTAACAGTCTGTGTCAGTTTACTATTGATCGGCTATGTGATGGTGACCTCATCATCCATTCATATTGGCACTAAACAACTTGATAATATGTGGAATTACCCACTTAAGCAGCTTATCCATATTGGTTTAGGCGTAGTTATGGGCAGCACTATCGCCACCATACCCATGCGTAAATGGGAAAAACTTGGTCCAGTGTTATTTTTATCAGGACTGGCACTACTGGTTATTGTCATGATTCCAGGCTTAGGTATTAAAGTTAATGGCAGTACGCGCTGGTTATCATTATTAGGTTTAAGAATTCAAGTGTCAGAAGTCGTTAAATTTTTTGCCGTTATTTACATGGCTGGCTATATTACCCGACACCGCGAATCCATTCGTAACATAAGCGTTGCACTGTTTAAACCGTTAGCCTTGTTTGTTATTGCCAGCATCTTGTTATTAATGGAACCAGATTTTGGCTCAGCCGTGGTCATTTTAATGATAGCCATGGGCACCATGTATTTAGCAGGCGCAAAACTTGGTCAATTTATTCTATTGTTTGCTGGCTTAGCGGGCATGGCGGCTATGTTAGTTATTTTTGAACCGTACCGAATGATGCGTATTACCAGTTTTTTAAATCCTTGGGCTGATCCTTTAAACTCTGGATTTCAATTAGTACAAGCCCTTATCTCCTTTGGACGCGGCGAATTAATCGGCGTTGGCTTAGGCAGTGGTATTCAGAAATTATCGTATTTACCCGAAGCCCATACCGACTTTTTGTTCTCCGTGATTGCCGAAGAACTTGGTTTTCTTGGCGTTATCTCTGTCATTGGTTTATTTGCTTTATTTTTAACACGCGCCTTTCAGATTGGTGCTAAAGCTGAAGCAATGGGCGAGGATTTTTCCGCCTATATTGCGTATGGCTTAGCTATTTGGTTTGGCTTTCAAGCCTTCGTCAACATGGGCGTAAATATGGGCATGTTGCCCACCAAAGGCTTAACCTTACCCCTAATGAGTTATGGCGGTGGCAGTATGATGATTATGTGTTGTGCATTAGGTTTGTTATTCCGTGTTCATAGCGAAAGTGCAGAAATTAATGCCAACTCTCTACCCACACCACGGGTTAAAGCGAAAGCAAGGATAACTCATGACTAAACGTATCCTCATTATGGCAGGGGGCACTGGCGGCCATGTTTTTCCAGCCTTAGCCGTTGCCGACTACTTACGCGAACAACACTGGCAGGTCAGTTGGTTAGGCACTCAAAAAGGGCTTGAAAGCCGCGTTATTCCCGCTCATGGCATAGCAATCGATTGGCTTAGCGTTTCTGGTGTGCGTGGTAAAGGCGTGCTCACCAAGCTCAAGGGTCTTCTTAATCTAGTGACCGCGTGCTGGCAAGCACTATGCATCCTACGAAAACGTAAACCTGATGTGGTTTTAGGAATGGGCGGTTTTGTGGCGGGGCCAGGCGGCTTAATGGCAAAATTACTTGGCATCCCACTGGTGATTCATGAACAAAATAGAATTCCAGGTACGACGAATAAAATCCTCGCCAAGTTTGCCAATCAGACACTGGAAGCGTTTCCAAATAGCTTTGCCACATCTGTTCACGCACACTGTACAGGTAATCCGTTGAGAAAAGACTTTGTAGCGTATGCCGCGCACCCAGAAAAGACAGTAACATCAGCCCTTCACTTGTTGATTATTGGCGGCAGTCAAGGCGCACAAATCTTAAACGAAATCGTGCCTGATGCGCTTGCAAACATACCCACAATTCAAGTGAAACACCAAACTGGCTCCGTTATGGTTGAGCGTGTTAATCAGCACTATCAACGCTTAGGCATACAGGCCGAAGTTAAGGCATTTTATGATGACATCATCACCGCTTATGCCTGGGCTGACCTCATTATTTGCCGCGCCGGTGCCATGACTGTTAGTGAAGTTGCTGCACTCGGGCTGCCGGCTATTTTAATCCCTTTACCTAGTGCAATTGACGATCATCAAACCGCTAATGCACGCTATTTAACTGAAGCCAATGCAGGCGTATTACTTATGCAACAACAGCTTACACCAGAAACTCTCGCTGAAAAAATCCATCTGGTCATGGCTAACCTAAGCCAGCTAAGTGAGGCCGCAACACACTGCGCACGCCTTGACGCCACCGAAAAAGTAGCTCAGTTTTGCGTACAGGCGGCACACGCATGAAAATACCTACTATTCGTTCAATGGTACAGTCCTTAGGCAATATCCAACGTATTCACTTTATTGGTATTGGTGGCACGGGCATGAGTGGGATTGCCGAAGTATTATCAAACTTAGGTTATCAGGTGTCTGGCTCTGACATTAAAGAAAGCAGTGTCACTCAGCGCTTAGCGGAATTAGGCGTAAAGATTTTTATAGGCCACCAGCGCGACAATATTACTAATGTTGACGTTGTCGTCGCGTCAAGCGCTATCGATCACCATAACGAAGAAATCGCGGCAGCTATTGCACACCGAATTCCTGTTATTCCACGTGCGGAAATGTTGGCTGAATTAATGCGTTTTCGTTTTGGTATTGCCGTTGCCGGCACCCACGGAAAAACCACTACCACCAGCTTAACAGCAAGTATGTTAGCTGAAGGTGGCTTAGATCCTACCTTTGTTATAGGTGGCAGACTTAACAGTGCTGGCACTAATGCAAAATTGGGCTTAGGTCACTACTTAGTTGCGGAAGCTGATGAAAGCGACGCCTCATTTCTTTATTTACAACCGATGATTGCAGTGATTACTAATATTGACCAAGATCACATGGCAACCTATGAAAATAATTTTCAACGCTTAAAAGATACCTTTATTGAATTTTTACATCACTTACCCTTTTATGGCTTAGCCGTCCTTTGCCTTGATGATGAAGGTGTAAAAGAGATTTTACCCAAAGTATCCAAGCCAACGCTTACTTATGGTGTTGATGAGCTAGCCGATGTTCGCGCAATCAATATTAAGCAAGAAGGCTTACAAACACACTTCACTGTACTGCGTCGCGGTGATTATCCAGACTTACAGGTGACCTTAAATATGCCAGGTTGGCATAACATGCTAAATGCTTTAGCTGCAATTGCAATTGCCACCAAATTACACGTTGACGATCGCGCCATTAGCGCAAGCTTAAGCAGCTTTAAAGGGATTGGGCGCCGCTTTCAACATAGCGTAATTGAATTACCTACACTGGGTAGCATTCCACTCGTAGATGATTATGGGCATCACCCAAGAGAAATTGCAGCAACCTTAGAGGCCTTAAGACAAGCGTGGCCAAACAAACGTGCCGTAGTGATATTTCAACCACACCGTTACAGTCGCACACGAGATTTATTTGAAGATTTTGTCCACGTACTCTCTAGCGTTGATGTGCTGATTTTGATGGACGTGTACTCCGCAGGCGAAACGCCTATTCCTGGCGCTGATGGTCGTGCCTTAAGTCGTGCGATACGGATACGCGGACAGGTTGATCCCGTATTTATTGAAACATGGGAAGAATTGCCTGGCTTATTAAAAAGAATTATGCAAGCAAACGATGTCATTTTAACAATGGGGGCAGGTAATGTTGGACACATCGCACCACAGTTACCGGCACTTCTACAACAAGAATGGCAGGCCCAATGAGCTTAACGGGACAATTATTAGTCAATGAAAAACTGGCCAAATACACCAGTTGGCGTATAGGTGGGCCAGCAGATTGCCTGTACTTGCCTGAAAATAAAGTCGACCTCATTGCCTTTATCCAACATCTACCCCACGATGAACCGCTGTTTTGGTTAGGGCTTGGCAGTAATGTACTTATCAGAGACGGTGGACTACGCGGTACTGTTATCAACACTAAAAATCGTCTAAGAACACTTCGCTTAACCGACGACGGCAAAGTCTTTGCGGAAGCAGGCGTTCCGTGTGCGCATATCGCCAAGTTTTGCAGCGAACACGGCTTAATCGGTGCAGAATTTTTCGCAGGCATACCTGGCACCTTAGGCGGAGCCCTCAAAATGAATGCCGGTGCTTTTGGCTGCGAAACCTGGCAAATTGTTGAGAACGTTGAAACAATTAATCGCAGTGGCGACGTTTCAATAAGAATGCCCGAAGAATTTACCATCAACTATCGCTCGGTCAATACGCTGCACAACGAATGGTTTTTGTCGGCACAATTAAGCCTTACTCTTGGTGATAGCCTAGCAAGTCAACAAAAAATCAAGCAATTATTGGAACAACGTAGCAAAACGCAACCGACCAATCAACCCAGTTGTGGCTCGGTATTTAAAAATCCAGAGGGTGATTTTGCCGCACGCTTGATCGAACAATCAGGGTTAAAAGGTTATTGCCTTGGTGGCGCGTGCGTATCACCTAAACACGCTAATTTTATTATCAACATGGGCAGTGCTACCGCTCAGGATATTGAAGATTTAATCACTTATATACAAACCACCGTGCAACAACAGCATGGCATTAGTTTACACACCGAGGTCTATATGGTTGGCGATAGCGTCCCCCAAGCACACCCAACAACAACATCAATCAGCACCTCAGAGTTTGGGCGTGTTGCTGTTGTCATGGGCGGCAGCGCAGCAGAACGCGAAATTTCTCTACGTAGCGGTCAAGCTGTGTACCAAGCCTTAAAAGAGCAAGGCATACAAGTCGAAGCAATTGATTTACACGACCAGCCAATTGAAACCTTACGCTCCCTTAAGGCAGATAGAGTATTTAATATTATTCATGGTCGTGGCGGTGAAGATGGTGTCTTACAAAGTATTTTAGAGGTGATGAAACTACCTTACACCGGCAGTGGCGTGCTCGCGTCCGCTTTAACCATGGATAAACTAAAAACTAAGCTATGCTGGCAAGGCGCGGGCTTACCCACCCCAAAATGGTTTCTACTCAAAACAACGGATGATTTGCATCAATGTGCAGAGAGCTTAGGCTTTCCTGTCATTGTTAAACCTGCCCAAGAAGGTTCCAGCATCGGCATGAGCAAAGCCAATACCGCAGATGAATTAGCGCAGGCTTTTATTCTTGCCAAGCAGTTTAATTGTGATGTGTATGCCGAACAATGGGTGTATGGTAAAGAATACACGGTTGCGTTATTACAAGAGGAAGCACTCCCTGTTATTCGCTTAGAAACTCCTCGTGCGTTTTATGACTACGAAGCAAAATATCAAGCCACCACGACCCAATACCATTGTCCAAGTGGTTTAGACGAACACACCGAAAGCGCCCTTAAGGCTTTGGCAAAAACAGCGGCAGAGGTCGTAGGCGTAAAGGGCTGGGGGCGCGTTGATGTCTTTATTGACGACCATCAGCAGTATCAATTAATTGAAATTAATACGGTGCCCGGCATGACTGATCATAGCTTAGTGCCCATGGCGGCCGCACAAGCAGGTATCGATTTTGCGTCCTTAGTCAGGAGAATATTAGCCACCAGTATGACCTAATGAACAGCGTAGGTCTTAAAATCCTGATTATTGGCATGCTCGCACTCACCGGGCTAATTGGCTTATTTGCTTATAAAAATGAAAAACTGAAGTTCAATTTAAAAATCGCATCATTACCAATTAAATATGTTCGCACCGAAGGCGTTTTTCAATTTTTAACAAAAGATGAAATTAAAACTGCCTTGCAACCCTTGGTAACCACTGGTTTTTTTGAAGCCGATATGCAAGCTATTCACGAAACAGTTGCCCATTTACCGTGGGTAGAAACCGTCTCGGTAAAGCGTGTTTGGCCAGATACCATTGATATCAAAGTACGTGAAAGAAAAGCCTTTGTCCGCTGGGGCGAGCAACAATTAATGACGGAACAAGGCACGATTTTTACACCCAGCTCCATCCAAAAGCATGAACACTTACTGTTACTGGTTGGGCCAGAAGAACAACATGCCAAAGTATTGGAAATCATGAAAGGTATAAAAACCACCTTGGCAGATCAAAATTTTGAATTAAAGAAATTCACGATAAACGATCGCTGGGCATGGACGGTCAAATTAACCACAGAATTAACTATCCTTTTAGGGAGAGAAAATCAATTAGAAAAATTACAACGATTTTTAAAAACCTTACCGCTGCTCCCCACAGAACAACTAGATTCTATGGTCGTAGTAGATTTACGGTACCCCAATGGCTATGCCGTTTCATGGTTAACTGATAACCCTGAAATTGACTGGAAAAAAATTGCAAACGGTGAAAATAACACTCATGAATACTCACATTAAACGAACGAGTTAATAAAATGGCTAGAAATAGAACAGAACGTAATTTGATTGTCGGCTTAGACATTGGCACGTCAAAAGTTGCCGCAATTGTTGGTGAAATCAATAATGAAGGCAATATTGAAGTCATTGGGATAGGCAACTCATTATCACGAGGCTTAAAAAAAGGTGTGGTAGTCAATCTCGAATCAACCGTCATGTCTATTCAACGCGCCATTGAAGAAGCTGAACTGATGGCGGGCTGTCAAATTAAATCTGTCTTTGCTGGCATTGCGGGCAGTCACATCCGCAGCTTAAATTCCCATGGTGTGGTGGCGATAAAAGATCGCGAAGTCACTCAATACGATATTGATCGCGTCATTGATTCAGCACGCGCAGTGGCTATTTCTGCTGATCAAAAGATTCTTCATATTCTTCCACAAGAGTTTGTGATAGATCAGCAAGATAGCATTAAAGAGCCCATTGGTATGTCTGGCACTCGCTTAGAGGCTAAAGTTCACATGGTTACGGGCAGTGTGAGTGCGTCCCAAAACATCATTAAATGTATTCGTCGCTGTGGCTTAGAAGTTGAAGACTTAGTATTGGAACAATTAGCTTCATGTTATTCCGTGCTTACCGAAGATGAAAAAGAATTAGGCGTGTGTTTAATCGATATTGGTGGCGGTACCACTGACATTGCAATCTTTGTTGAAGGCGCGATCAAACACACTGCGGTAATCCCCATTGCTGGCGACCAAGTCACCAATGATATTGCCGTTGCCTTACGCACGCCCACCATTAATGCTGAAGAAATTAAGCGTAAATATGCGTGTGCCTTAACGCAATTGGCAGATATTAACGGAATTATTGATGTGCCCAGTATTGGTGATCGTTCGCCACGACAAATTACTGCACAAAATTTAGCGGAAATTATTGAGCCACGTTATGAAGAGCTTATGCTCTTAGTGCAAGCAGAAATTAGACGTAGCGGCAATGAAGACATGATTGCTGCGGGCATTGTCTTAACGGGGGGCAGTTCAAAAGTCATGGGTTTGATTGAATTAGCAGAAGAAATCTTCCACATGCCCGTGCGCATGGGTGGGCCAGAAAATGTAACGGGGTTAACAGAGGTTATAAAAAACCCTATGCACTCAACGGGGGTAGGGTTATTAATGTATGGGAAAGATCATCAAGGATTGACCAGAAGCATCGATGCGGAGGACGAGCATTGGATGGTGAAAATAAAAAGTTGGTTTCAAGGTAATTTTTAACGAATAACGTGCGTCTTAGGCAAATTTATCAGTTTCTTTATTATAAAATTGGAGTAGTGTGATGAAATATGAATTAGTAGATATGTATAGTGAAACAGCTGTCATCAAAGTTATTGGCGTGGGGGGCGGTGGCGGTAATGCCGTTAATCATATGGTTGGCAATCACATTGATGGCGTAGAATTTATTTGTGCCAATACCGATGCGCAAGCCTTAAGAAAATTAAACGTTAATACTATCATTCAGCTGGGCGTTGAATTAACAAAAGGCCTAGGTGCAGGCACCAATCCAGAAATTGGCAAGCACGCCGCACAAGAAAACAAAGAGCGCATCAAAGAAGTGTTAAATGGTGCAGACATGGTCTTTTTAACAGCAGGCATGGGCGGTGGTACTGGCACGGGTGCCATTCCAGTCATCGCCGAAATTGCCCGTGAAATGGGCATATTAACTGTCGCGGTTGTCACTAAACCCTTCTTATTTGAAGGTAAAAAGAAACAAGCCGTCGCTGAGCAGGGCATTATCGAGCTGGAAAAATATGTTGATTCATTAATCACCATTCCCAATCAAAAATTATTACCCGTGTTGGGCAACGATGTCTCATTAATGAATGCCTTTAAAGCCGCCAATGATGTCTTACTCGACGCAGTGCAAGGCATTACCGAATTAATTGTTCACCCCGGCATGATCAATGTTGATTTTGCTGATGTGAGAACTGTTATGTCTGGCATGGGCGCGGCTATTATGGGTTCAGGCGCGGCTTCTGGTGAGAATCGCGCTCGCGTTGCTGCAGAAAAAGCGATTGCCTGCCCCTTGCTTGAAGACATTAATTTACAAGGTGCGCGCGGTATTTTAGTCAATATCTCCGCGGCCGATATGGGTATTGCAGAATTTAACGAAGTGGGTAACATCGTTCATGAATTTGCCTCAGAAGATGCCATCATTAAAATTGGTACCGCAATTGATCCGTCCTTAGGCGATGAAATTAAAGTGACTGTCGTGGCAACAGGCATGGGTTTACCTCCAGTAGCCGCCAAAGCCCCTATAAAATTAATGCACAAACCAACAAAAGTCGTCAATTATGATGACCTTGAAAAACCAACCATCATGCGTCAAGGTGTAAAACCAGAAACTAAAGAAGTACGTTTCGGTGCGCAACCTAAAAAAGAGGCGGATATGGATTACTTAGATATTCCTGCCTTTTTAAGACGTCAAGCCGATTAATAATCATACACAGTATAGATGCGCGCGAGCATTCAAGCTCGCGCTGCTCTGCATTCCTGACTTTTCCTGAACAAGCCATAGAAATTTACATCGACACGACAAATCGCTGAACAAAGCTTTTAAATACGCGTGTATTTCCTTACAATAGTTTTTTCGAATTTCCTACTTTTTCTCAACCCAAGTAAACACTTCATCACAGGTGTTCATTTACATTGAGTAAATCTATTTTGAGTGCTATGAAAAAAAACAATCTCACCCTCGGCATCCCTAATTTCTCTTATTCTGATTTATACGATGCACATCGCTTACATGATTTACTTCATGTTTTCGATACTTTTGTGCAGCAACATGACCCCCTATTGTTTAACAAATTTACTACCCTTCGCAACGCATCTGACACCGACTTTGAGCCTAAAGAGAAGTCAGAAATACTCGTTGCAATGGCACCGTATGTAGGTCAGTTTGTCGCCACGCTATTTAATATAACTGAGGTTCGTAACGCCCAACAAACCGCCATAAAAAACGAAATTGACAGCATTTATACCTATAAAAATGACGTTGTCGAAAAATTATCAGTGCGCTTTAAAGGACAAGAGACTAGCTCATGGGATCAACACGCGCTTACCGCAGACCTTGAAGCCATCATCATCAACGCATATCCAGAAGTTGCGCAGAACCCTGATGCCGAATACCGCACTGCTTATGTTGGCGCAAATGTTAGTCGTTTTGCACAGTATTTTCAGCAACTAGCAAAAGGCAAAACCTGCGCAAATGCCTTGCTTGAAAAAGAAGCCCTGAAGGTGCGCACATGCTTACAAGCCGCTAAGGAGCTAAGTCCCACGCTGACCGCAATGACTCAATTAACAAATCTCTCAGAGTTTGCCATACAGCTAATGGATGTCATTGCACGCTGGAGCGTCCTTGCCTTACACGATGACAATTATTGCCACTGGCTTAGTTTTAAATTCCCCCAAAAACGTGATTTTGAACAGTTAGTTAAACATGACACCATCGAGCGCGCTGGACACTCTGTATGGATGGGGTCACATAGAAGACACCGTGATGGTTTTAGCTTAACGGATACGCGCTATAACCAGCGTGAAGTGCTCTCTGAGGTTAATCACTGTATTTATTGCCACGAGCGCGACACAGATTCTTGCTCAAAAGGCATGCGTAATAAAAAAACCAATCTTTTTAAGCAAGATCCATTAGGCGAAACCACCATTGGCTGTCCGCTTGATGAAAAAATCTCTGAAATGCACCTTGTTAAAAGAGGTGGCGATAATATTGGCGCACTCGCTATCATTATTATCGACAACCCAATGTGCCCAGGCACTGGACATCGTATCTGCAACGAGTGCATGAAAGGCTGTATTTATCAAAAAACAGACCCTGTAAATATTCCACAAATTGAAACTAACGTCTTAACTGATGTACTGTTTATGCCTTATGGCTTTGAAATTTATAGTTTTTTAACGCGCTGGAATCCATTGAATGTAAACCGTCCACATATGCTGCCTTATAACGGCAAAAATGTATTAGTGGTCGGCTTAGGTCCTGCTGGCTATACAATGAGCCATTATCTTCTTAACGAAGGCTTTGCTGTTGTGGGCATTGACGGCTTAAAAATAGAGCCCTTACCTGAAGAATTAACGGGCAGCGATGCTCAATTACCCGAACCTATTGAAGATTTTAATAGCCTTTACGAAGATTTAGATAAACGTATCCTCGCAGGCTTTGGGGGCGTTGCTGAATATGGCATTACTGTCCGCTGGGACAAAAACTTTCTAAAAGTTATTTATTTAACCTTACAACGACGCGCCGCTTTTAGAAGCTATGGCGGCATCCGTTTTGGCGGCACACTTACCATCGACGATGCCTGGAACCTAGGTTTTCACCATATTTGTATTGCCACAGGCGCGGGCAAACCAACCATTATTGATATTAAAAACAATTTAATCCGTGGCATTCGTAAAGCCTCTGATTTCTTAATGGGCTTGCAATTAACGGGCGCAGCTAAAGCCTCTTCATTAGCTAACTTGCAAGTTCGTTTGCCTGCGGGCGTAATTGGCGGAGGCTTAACTGCCATTGATACCGCCACCGAGTTAATGGCTTACTATCCCGTACAAGTTGAAAAAATAGTGCATCGTTATGAAACCTTAGTCCATTCACTGGGCGAAGCTCACATCAGAAACCTTTACGATAAAGAAGAACAGGGCATCTTAGATGAGTTCTTAAGTCATGGTCAGCTAATTCGAGCAGAACGTGAACGTGCGAACAGTGCAGGCGAGACACCTGATTTTCAAACATTAATTAATCGCTGGGGCGGCGTAACCTTGTATTACCGAAAAGGCATTAATGATGCACCTGCATACCGTCAAAACCATGAAGAAATAGAAAAAGCCTTAGAAGAGGGCATTGCGCTTGCAGAAGGCATGTCACCAACTTCTGCATGGCAAGATGAATATGGCCATTTAAACGCCGTGGAATTTGATAAATTAGAACTAGAAAATGGGCGTTGGGTGTCAACACATCAAACACTTAATATCCCTTTGCGCAGCTTATACATTGCCGCAGGCACCTCGCCAAATACCATTTACGAAAATGAATATCCAGATTCTTTTGTGATGGATAAACAGTTCTACCAACGCTATGAACCTAACTGGCACGTGGATGGCATTGAATTAATCGCGATGAGTGACGAGACCAAACCCAAACTAGGCAAACCCGCGCCACTTACCTCATATCACAAAGACGGAAAATACATCAGCTTCTTTGGCGACAATCATCCAGTTTATGCCGGCAACGTAGTAAAAGCGATGGCCAGTGCTAAACATGGCTATCCTTATGTGGTCAAATTATTTGAACATGAATTAACCAAACTTAATCAGCATGATCAAGCCGAGCGCAACGAACACAGGAAACAGCTTTTTGCTACCTTAGATGATAAATTTACCGCGACCATTGTTGCCATTAACCGCTTAACACCTACTATTATCGAAGTGATAGTGAGAGCGCCATTAGCCGCAGAAAAATTTCATCCAGGGCAATTTTATCGCGTTCAAAACTTTGAACGCTACGCACCCACCGTCCACGACACAGTGCTAGCCTGTGAAGGCTTAGCCTTAACTGGCGCCGAAGTAGACAAAGAAAAAGGCACTATCTCCTTAATCGCATTAGAAATGGGCTCGTCCTCTAAATTATGTGCGACCTGGAATATCGGCGATCCTTTGGTCATTATGGGCGTAACAGGCACACCCACTGAAATTCCAAGCAATCAAACCATCTTACTTATTGGTGGGGGCTTAGGAAATGCTGTGTTATTTTCAATTGGTAAAGCGCTGCGTGCTGCGGGTAATAAAGTCATTTATTTTGCTGGCTACAAATTTACTCGCGATGTGTTTAAAACCGAGGATATCGAAGCTGCGGCTGATTTAATCATTTGGACAGTAGACAACACATCCCCTGATGTACACGCACTTCCAATCACTCGACCTCAAGATAAATCCTTTGTAGGAAATATTCTTGAATGTATGTTGGCGTATGCAGAAGGCAATCTAGGCGAACAAGCAATAGCCCTTGCTGATGTTGATCACTTAATTGTTATCGGCTCAGACCGAATGATGGCTGCGGTTAAAGAAGCGCGCTTCAATAGTCTTAAACCATACTTAGCCAAAGTCAGTCATGCTATTGGCTCTATTAACTCCCCCATGCAATGTATGATGAAGGGGATTTGTGCTCAATGTCTGTGCAAACATATTGATAAAGAAACGGGCAAAGAATTTTTTGTGTACTCGTGCTATAACCAAGATCAAGATCTTGATAGCGTAGATTTTGTACACTTAAACGCTCGTCTAAAACAAAATAGTGTTCAAGAAAAGATGTCTAATCAATGGCTTGAGTTTATTACACACCAATAAGCTTAACCATTACGTGAACACATCATTTTTTTAGAGTAGCAAAGGATGCATTATCGGTCGTCAAGTGTAGGGCAGCTCTGCACTCGTCACCGATATTAAAAACACGGTAACTAGATCAGCCACTAAACCAATGATCCTACAGAGAGCCTTACTTTATGAAACACAATGACTTAATAGTTTTATCAATGTTAATCAGCACACTGATGGGATTAAATGGGTGCGCCTCTGATCAAAGCATTGCCCCCCCGAGTAATCAAATCATTTCTGGCGACCAAATGTTGCGCGACAGCCAAGCAATCGCTCAACTAAATAGTCAATGGAAAAAAGGCAAACAACTCATTGAGCAAGGCAATACTTTAGTCAGAGAAGGCCAAACAAAAATTGATGAAGGCAGTCGTTTAATTACTGAAGGTGAAAAAATTGTTCATGAAAGCGAAGAAAGTTACAAAAAAATAAAGCAATAATGTCATCGTTTCAGCGCAACACAGCAGTAAGTTTGATTACCAAAACACCTTATAAAAAAAGCAACAAGCTGATAATAAAAGCTTAAGTGCAATTATCTATACAATAATTTGCCTTATATTTACCTGCACTCACTAGCTAAGGATGAACTAAATAAACAAAAAAAATTAAAATTAATTCACTATCGTAAAAAAGTAACAAAAGAGATTTAAACTAACTGAAAACTAGCATTGATGAAATGTCTTTTTATCAAGGTTAATTCATGAGTCACTACCTTTTTAAGTCACCCCATCCTTTAATCAACCTATGTAACGACCAACTATAATAATGAAAAAGTCTTATTTATAAATCTACGCTATACTTAAACACTATTAAGTACTGCAAAACCTCAAAAACTATAGTAAAAAATTATATATAATTCCAAAAACTTTGAATGTTACAACTTTAACCTTTACAAGTTTTTATTTTGAACAATTGAACATAATGGAGAAAACAATGGCAAGCATTCTTGCAGTTGACGATTCAGCATCAATGAGAAAAATGGTTACATTCACGTTGAAAAGTGCTGGATATGATGTAGAAGAAGCAGTAGATGGTGTTGATGCATTAGAAAAAGCACAATCTAAACAATTTGATTGCATCATCACAGATGTGAATATGCCAAATAAAGATGGCATAACACTAATAAAAGATTTACGTGCCATTGCTAACTATAAATTTACTCCAATGCTGACGCTCACCACAGAGTCGGGCATGGAAAAGAAAATGGAAGGTAAAGCGGCAGGAGCAACTGGATGGATTGTCAAACCATTCGATCCTGATCAATTATTAAAAACCTTAAAAAAAGTTTTGGGCTAAGTAGTCATTTCTTTTTAATTTAAACATAAAGGCACACAGGTAAGTTTATGTCTATCGATATGTCACAATTCCATCAAGTTTTCTTTGAAGAATGTTTCGAAGGACTGGAGGCCATGGAGGCTGGATTGCTGAATCTAAATATAGATGATATCGATCCAGAAGTGATAAACACCATTTTCAGAGGCGCTCATTCTATTAAAGGCGGGAGTGGAACCTTTGGATTTAATAATGTCGCAGACTTTACGCACATCATGGAAACATTACTTGATGAAATGCGTGATGGTCGTCGTCAAGTAACCCAAATAGCAATCAATATTCTTTTGGGTTCAGTGGATTGCTTAAGGGAAATGATCTCTTCAATACAAAATGAAGAAGAGGTCGATGAATCAAGAGTAGCTCAACATACTGCTGATTTAGATAATGAGTTAAATGGTGTGGCGGAATCAACCCCACCGCCAAGCCATAAAGTGAGTGCAGAAACAATAATAACTGAACCATCAGAAGTTATATCTGATTCTAGTGAAACCAGCGATACCAATGAAGAATCAGGTTGGAAAATTGCTTTTTGCCCTTATCTCGATCTTCTCAAAACGGGTAATGATCCCGTCAGAATGTTTAGAGAACTCTCTGAACTAGGCGAGTTAACATCACTAGCTAACATACAAGACGTACCAAGTTTATTCGAAATGGATCCAGAAGAATGTAATATTTCTTGGGATCTTAAAGTAATGGGCGATATTCCACTGGATGAAATTGAAGAAATTTTTAATTGGGTGGAAGGTGACTGTGAGTTAGATATCCAACCGATTGCCCCCAAACCAGTCAAAAAAATAGCCCCTCCCGTTAGTCAAGCTGAACCTGAACTTGACACTGAAGAGACTATCGCAACTCAAGCGAAGGAACCGCAGCAACCAACTCAGCCAGAAATTATTGTTGAACAAGCTGAAGTCAGCAAAGACATTGAAGCTATTCCAAAGCCTCCAACAACCGCGCCTAAAGAACCAAATAAAAAGGTACAGCTGGATTCAGATCAATCCAAACTGATCGTACAAGTTGCCAGCTCAATCAGAGTTGATACCTCAAAAATTGATGCCTTAATAAATATGGTTGGCGAAGTGGTTATCACCCAATCCATGCTTGGCTTGGTTGGGGAAAACTTCACTATGGACAAAGTCGATCAACTAAAAAAAGGCCTGGCTCAATTAGAACGCCACACCAGAGACCTACAGCAAAGCGTCATGAATGTACGCATGCTACCCATTAGCTTTGTTTTTAGTCGCTTTCCCAGATTGGTTCATGATATAAGCAGCAAGCTAGGCAAAAAGATTGAACTTAAATTGGTTGGAGAAAATACTGAAATTGATAAATCTGTGGTGGAATTAATCAATGACCCTCTTGTTCACTTAATCAGAAACAGCTTGGATCACGGCATTGAAATGCCCGCAAATCGAATTGCAGCGGGCAAACCAGAAACAGGAACCATTGAATTAAAAGCCTATCATCGCGGCGGACATATTGTCATAGAAATCATCGATGACGGGCATGGCATGGATAAAAACAAGTTAATTGCCAAAGCAGTTGAAAAAGGACTTATCGATGACAGCAGTGTCTTAACAGATAAACAAGCTTATGAATTAATTTTCTTACCAGGATTCTCTACCGCAGAAAAACTAACTGACATTTCAGGTCGTGGCGTAGGGATGGACGTTGTTAGAAGAAATATTGAAGCCTTAGGCGGAAATATAGAAATTTCTTCAGAATTAGGTCACGGCACAACCATTGCAATTCATTTGCCACTCACCTTAGCGATACTAGACGGTCAATCAGTAGCGGTCGGCGATGAAACCTATATTGTCCCTCTTGTTTCTATCATTGAATCAATTAACATCACTGAAAAAATGCTCAATAAAGTAGCCGGAAAAGGAGAAACATTCCGTCTACGTAATCAATACATTCCCATTATTAGGATGCATAAAATATTTAACGTACAACCAAGCTCCAAATCTAAAATGGGGGAGGGTGTTATTGTTGTCGCCGAAGGTCAAGGTGTTTTGTGTGGATTATTTGTTGATGATTTATTAGGTCAGCAACAAGTTGTAATCAAATCGCTTGAAGCAAACTATCGTAGAGTCGATGGCGTTTCAGGAGCGACTATATTAGGTGACGGCTCAGTTGCGTTAATTCTTGATGTGCCAGGCTTGGTTCGATTTTCAAATCGATAACTATTAATTAGCATTCCTTAACTCTTGTTATGAATAAAAATGTAACCCAAGAAGTTGAAAAAAAAGATAACGACCATGATCGATTCAGTAACAAAATCGATAATGCAGGTCAATACCTAAGCTTTACTTTAGGCAAAGAAGAATATGGCGTTGATATTCTTAGAGTACAGGAAATTCGTAGCTGGGAACCCGTATCAAGAATTCCTAACGTACCGCCTTATGAAAAAGGTGTTGTTAATTTGCGTGGCTCTATCGTGCCGATTATTGACTTAAGAGAACGGTTTAAACTTAAATCAGCAGATTACACATTACTGACTGTGGTGGTTGTTTTGCAAATTGGTGATATCAAAAAAACCAGAACGATGGGCGTAGTTGTAGATTCCGTCTCAGATGTCATTACTGTAGATAAAGCACAAATACAAAGCGCACCAGACTTTGGTACTAAAATTAGTAATGAATTTATTAATGGCTTAGTCTCGGTAAATGAACGCATGGTCATGCTATTGGATGTCGATAAATTACTAAAACTTGAAGAATTAGATCAAACAGAAAATTCAGTTTTCTAGCCTTATGTTAGAAATAAGACCTGCTAGTAAAATACTCATAATACAAGCAAAGATACGCAAGCAATTTTATAGCGAAATAAAGGCCGAGCTATCGATAGATGTGCTTAGTTTCTTAAACTTACTTACAAATTGTTCACTCAACGCTGATGGCTTATACACAAAGTTAATTAGATCTCTATAATTAACCTAAAAATCACGTTGATTAAGTATTGAAGCTATAAAAATTCGCAACCGCCTTTATTGAAACGTAAGCATAATGATTTTAATGTTGCACAAATAAACCGTGAAAGCACTCTCTATGACGACTGATACTCAAGCAAATAATAATCCAATAAAGCAAAATCAAATTGAACAATTTCTTACGTTTCAACTTGCCGAAGAAGCTTATGGCGTTGATATTCTAAAAGTTCAAGAGATAAGAGGATGGGAAACAGTCCGCGTTATCCCAAACACACCATCTTTCATAAAAGGTGTATTGAATCTTCGTGGCTTAGTTGTTCCCATTGTTGACTTACGGGAACGTTTTTCTCTTGAAAAAAGTCAATATAATCATAAAACAGTTGTTATTGTGCTTTGTGTTAAACACTTAGACAGTACTTTTGTGATGGGCATTGTGGCCGATGCCGTCTCCGATGTTTTAGACATAAAAGTTGATGACATTAAAAAAGCGCCAAATTTTGGTACTAAAATAGATACTCGATATATGCGAGGAATGTACGTTCACCATAAAAATATGATTATGTTATTGGATGTTGACCGACTACTCAACCCAGATGAAATTGAGAGTATTGATAACTTGGAGTAAAGGGTGAAAGTTATCGCCATAATCAATCAAAAAGGCGGTGTAGGTAAAACTACCACTTCTGCCAATTTAGGCTCTGCTATTGCAGAGCTTGGTAAAAAAGTAACTATAATCGACCTTGATCCTCAAGGTCATTTGGCGGTGTCTTTAGGTGTACGAAAAAACCAAAGTGGTATTGATGAAGTTTTAACTGGCGAAAAATCGATACAACAACAAGTCATCTCCCTTAGCGATAATTTACAGATCATTACGTCTGGATTAAAACTTAAAGAAATTGAACAGTTGACAGAAAATAGGGCGCATCGCGGCGATTTGTTAAAGAATGCATTACATGAAAGCCTACAAGATCAAGACTATGTCTTCATTGATTGCCCGCCGTCATCAGGCTTACTTATTGTCAATGCATTATTTGCTACTGATGAAATAGTCATTCCAATGACTAGTGATTTTTTGGCTCTACAAGGTTTGTCCCACCTAATGGGCACTATTAAAAAATTTGAAAGTGTATTAAAAAAACAATATATCGCTTGGTTAGTTATTTCCCGGTACACCCCGAATAGAAAAATTTCAAAACAAGTGCTGAATATGTTGCTGACTTATTTTCCTAAACAGATTTTAGCAACAACGATTAAAGAGACTACCTTGCTCGCGGAATGCCCAAGCTTTGGGCAATCGATTCTTGAATACAGATCAGGAAGTCGCTCAGCAAAAGAATTTAGAAAACTTGCAATAGATTTTATGGAAGGCAGGATTATGTATGGCAAAAAATAATAACACTGTAGGTGATGACAATAATCTAATTGGTTACGATCCTCTCGCGTGGATGACGGAAGAGCTCCTTGAACAAGAAACCGTTGCAGAAGAAGAAAACACCATTAGCGTACAAGAATTTGAAGTAATTAAACCAAGTGGCTCTATTAAATTAGAAGCAGTGCTTAATATTCAAAATGTCACGCCGCTGCATGAAAAACTTAAAAACTCGGTTGCAGCCAATGATTTAATAGAAATAGAAGTTAGCGATGTGACGTCAATAGACACTACAACGCTACAATTGCTTGTTGCCTTGAAAAAGGAATCCATAAAATTGCAGAAAATTGTGATCTTTATTAATCCCTCACCAAGGTTTTTAGAATCAGCTAAATTATTAGGTTTACTTGAAATACTTGACGTCTAAATTCTCATAATTCTCATCAGGAAAACATAAAGGTAATCATTTCATATATGGCTGTACAAGAAAGAGAGCGTGAATTTAAATTTACCTTCGATGATTTTAATTTTCTAAGAACACTATCAAATCAATACTCAGGCATACAGGTCCCTGACGAACGTTTTGACATGTTTTATGCACGTCTATCAAAAAGAATACGACGCCTTGGTCTTACTGATTTTAAAGCCTATTGCGACTATTTAAACGAGCACCCAGAATTAGAATTTACTGAATTTATTAATGCCATCACAACAAATTTAACCTCTTTCTTCAGAGAAAATCATCATTTTGATTATTTAAAAGAAACCGTAATTCCTGAATTACTGATTAGAAATAAAAGCACTCAAAAAATTCGCGTCTGGTCTGCTGGCTGCTCAACAGGCGAAGAACCATACTCTATCGCCATTACTTTATTAGAAAATGTTCCAGCAAATTGGGATATAAAAATATTAGCTACTGACTTAGACACTGCTGTTTTAAGCACTGCCGCATTAGGCGTTTATACAGATGAACGTGTTACTGGAATCTCAGAAGACATTTTAAAAAAATGGTTTATGAGAGGTAAGTCTTCTCAATCTGGGTACGTTAAGGTTAATCCGCAATTACAAAAATTAATTAGCTTCAACCAACTAAATCTTATGGAGAAATGGCCAATGAAAGGTGGATTTGACTTCATTTTCTGCCGTAATGTTCTGATTTATTTTGATCGAGCAACTAAAATTAAATTAGCCCAGCGTTATTCAGATATTTTGGCAGATAATTCGTGGTTATTTATTGGCCATTCTGAATCATTAAATCAACTTTCAACTGAACTTGAATTGGTCGCATGTACCAGTTATAGGAAAATCAAGTAAATCAAATGAGTAAAAAGGAAAACATAAACAGCCCTTCCATTACGGGTTTTGAACGAATCAACCGATATTTAGATAATGTCCATGGGGTTGTTGCAGCCAAAATTTTACCTGGCGAATACTATGTCACCAAAGAAGATGAGCTTATAACAACCGTTTTAGGCTCATGCATTTCTGCCTGTATCAGAGATAAAGAGTCTGGGATTGGCGGTATGAACCACTTTATGCTTCCAGTGACAACATCAGACAAAATAAAAAAAAATAATGAAGCCGTGGTAGGAAATGCGACGCGTTATGGAAACTTTGCCATGGAACACTTGATTAATACTATTTTAAGCAATGGTGGTAAAAGAAAAAATCTGGAGGTTAAGGTGTTTGGTGGCGGTAAAATCATTCCTACACTTACCGATATCGGCATCAAAAATATTGAATTTGTTTTGGAATATATCGATACCGAAGGCTTAAATTTAGTATCGCAAGACCTAGGCAACATTTACCCAAGAAAAATAATTTATTTCCCAAAAACAGGAAAAGTAGGCATGAAGAAAATCCAAGACCTTCACAACACAACTATCGTACAAAGAGAAAGACAGTATTTTGATCACATTAAAAACGCACCTGTAGCGGGTGATGTCGAACTTTTTTAATAATTATATCTGTACACGTAATCAATAAGGCATGAAAAAAATAAAAGTACTCATTGTTGATGACTCTTTATTAATTAGAGAGGTGTTAACTGAAATTTTAAACTCTTCTCCTGAAATAGAGGTCGTTGGAGCGGCAGAAGATGCCTATGTTGCTCGTGAAATGATAAAACAATTAGATCCAGACGTACTAACTCTTGATGTAGAAATGCCTAGAATGAACGGAATTACTTTTTTACGTAATTTGATGCGTTTACGTCCAATGCCTGTGGTTATGATTTCAGCCTTAACGGAAAGTAATGCAGAAGTTACGCTTGAAGCTTTATCAATAGGCGCGGTCGATTTCATTGCAAAACCAGTCGTTAATGTTGAAAATACATTAAATGATTACTCTGATGATATTATTGCAAAAGTAATTATGGCATCCAAAGCTAATTTCAGGACAACATAATTATGGACACAAAAAAGATTAGTTTATTTTTACTATTAAACGAATGATTTAAGGTTCTTCTGATATGAATAAAATTCGAGTTTTGATAATAGATGATTCTGCATTAGTCAGAAAAATTTTAACTGAAGTCCTCACTTCTTCGCCTGATATTGAGGTTATAGGCACAGCAGCAGATCCCCTGATTGCTAGAGAAATGATTAAACAATTAAATCCAGATGTATTAACTCTGGATATTGAAATGCCCCACATGGACGGTATAACTTTCTTAAGAAATCTGATGCGTTTACGACCAACGCCTGTGATCATGATTTCAACATTAACTGAAAAAGGTGCCGAAGTCACTTTAGAGGCCTTGTCTTTAGGTGCAGTTGATTTTATTTTTAAACCCAAAGTTAATGTAGTCAAAACATTGAATGACTATGCTGACGAAATTATTGCTAAAATTAGGGTTGCTGCCAAAGCAAATGTCCGTAATATCAACTACAGACCAGTAAAATCAAAATCTGATGATATTGTTCCCAAAACAGTTCCATCGCCTAAATCACCTAATACTGACAATTCGAATACCATTATTGCCTTAGGCGCCTCAACTGGAGGTACTGAAGCAATTAAAGTGGTGGCTAAAGGACTCAACGCTGAAACTCCACCACTATTTATAACTCAACATTTACCCGCAGCATTTAGTGTGTCATTCGTACAACATGTTGACATGGTCACGGAAATGAAAGCAGGCATTCCTACTCATGGAGAAATTGCTAAAAAAGGGCATATTTACCTTGCACCAGGCGATAAGCACATGTTGGTAGTCAGGGAAAATGGTCAGTATGTCATTCATTTAAGCGATAGCGACCCCGTCAATAGACACAAACCTGCCGTTGACGTACTCTTTCAATCTATTGCTGAATGCGCAGGAAAAAATGCCATTGCTATCTTACTAACTGGCATGGGTGCGGACGGTGCTATAGGCATGAAGCAAATGCATGACTTGGGCGCTAAAACACTAATTCAAGACGAGCAATCGAGTGTTGTATGGGGAATGCCTGGAGCAGCTTATAAGCTAGGCTGCACCGATTATGTATTGCCCATAGACGACATTGCTAATCAAATTCAAACGTTAATAAAACAACTCAAACACAGCAATTAAAGAAGATAATCAATAGTTGGGTAGTAATTTAATTAACGAATTTCGATGATAAACCTTAACAACAAACAGCCTCCCTATGAACATTCAAACAAAATCTCAATTTGTTGCCGTAGCATCTATTACATCTGAATTAAGTGCGGTCATGGTCGTTGCTAAGGAAATATCATTAGCCGCAGCTAATGCTAAAGCAATTGCATTTAGAGCGGGAGACAAAGCAAAAGGATTCCAACCAATTACTGATTTCATTAACGAGCTAGCTAAAGAAACAATCGAGTTAGTCACCAGTATCAACGTTTACGCACTATCACTATACCAACTCACCGTTAATGAATATCGTAAAACAATAGCCTACAATAAATTTGAACTCATCACTGAATTATCAAAAGGCGCCGCCTATGCACGCTCTATGGAAGAGCCTCTTGAAAAAGCGAAAATCACCATGGAAAACTGTCAGCGACAATTTAAACGTGATGTAAAACAATTATTAGATCAGCTAGAAGCAGTTATGCATCATGCTAGAGCTGCACGAGTAATTGCTGCAAATTCAAGAATTGAAGCCTCTCAGGCAGGTGAATATCTACAAAGTTTACAAGCAGTAGCTGAAAGTGTAGATAAAGCAGCACATACCATTCACGATAATGTGCAACGTTGTAGAATCGCATTATCTCTTTATAGAAATAATTGAAACCATAAAGTAAGGCAGTGTCTCATGAAAATGACAAAAATATACGAAGGCTCACATCAATGGATTATGTTTGGTAGAGATGAAAACAAGCCTTCAAATATCATAGACAGCAACCAATATGCTGTAAGAACAGCTAATAAATGCTTATTAATGGATCCAGGCGGATCTGAATTATTTGCCCCGATGATGGCTGCTATTTTGCACCACGCTCCAGTAGAACAAATAACTGATTTGTTTGCATCGCATCAAGATCCAGATGTGATCTCATCATTAGGCTTATGGGATCAAGCCCTTTCAAATGCAAAATTACACGCGCCAGCCCTTTGGGAAGGTTTTATTCGTCATTTTGGTTGTGAATCAATTGAATATGTACCAATTCCAGATAATGGTGGAACTATAAAATTAGAAAATATTGAGTTGCAACTGATTCCTGCCCATTATTTGCATTCATCTGCTAATTTTCATGTCTATGATCCACAAGCAAAAATCTTAATGTCTGGAGATGTAGGCTCTGCATTGGAGCCGGCTGGCACGCCGATGTTTGTAGAAAACTTTGATTCACACATTGAAAAAATGAGATATTTTCATCAACGCTGGATGCCATCCAATCATGCCAAAAGAGCATGGATTGAACGCGTAAGAAATTTAGATATTGATATTCTTGCTCCTCAACATGGCCGAATTTTTAAAGGCGATGATGTTAAGCACTTCTTAGATTGGTTTGATGCATTACAAGTAGGTGTTGCAGTTTAAAACAGCAACTATTTTTTAAAACGATTTAATTTACTTTCTGCCTGCCTATAATCTTCTACTGCTTGCTCAAAGTGGTAAATGGTTTTATCAAAAACTAATGAAGAGGCTTTAAAAGAATTGCGCAATTTAGGTAAAGTGCTTGTTGAGCTTAAAGCACTTTTATCTAACTCCTCGTCTAGCTCTTCCAAATCTAATGATTGACTCCCCTCACCATCAGAAGATAAATTTCTCCGCCATTGCAAGAAAGATTCTCTAGTAAATAAATAGGGATCTAGCGCCGCTTCATCAATAAATTTTAATGCCCCTTCTGCATTAGCACGAGCATTTAAAATAGACAGCAATTGTATTGGTGCCCCAACATAGCTTGTAGGATTTGTTGCAGTATCAAATACCGCGCCTGGAACTCCGCGTAACGTGAGTGGCCCTACAATTGGCAAGACTAAATACGGTCCCTCTGGAACACCCCACACAGCTAGTGTTTGATCAAAATCTTCATCATTTTGCTCAAAACCCAAATCTTTAGCTACATCAAATATACCTAATAAGCCTAAACTTGTATTGACAGCTAACCGACCTGAATCTTTAGCACTCTGATTAAATTTCGCCTGTAACACATCATTGAAAATAACATTAAAATTTCTTAAATTAGTATAGAAATTAAAAATACTGTTTTTAACAAACTGAGGCGCGATGTACTGATAAGCATTTGAAATAGGCTCAGCCAAGTATTCATCAAGATAATCATTAAAGACAAATACTTTTCTATTAATCTTCTCATAGGGATCACTCTTTTTAACTGTGGGTGTGTGCTCCAAAACAGGCTGAGACGCGCACCCACTGATCACGACAAATAGCAAGGATAAAAAATAGAAAACTCTTTTTTTACCTGCCCAAAGAGCAAACAAGTTTAATAAGTAAGCTGCCATAACTAGGATTTGTTATTGTTTAGAATAAATAGTAATCTTTTCATTAATCTTAGCTATTAAAGCATCAAAGCCTTCATGTTGCAAAATGTTGGTGTATTCAGAGCGCTTTACAGCCAGATCACTTACCCCATTAGCAATAATATTGATGACCTTCCAATGACCCGCTATTTCTTTGAGATTGTAGTCAAATTTAACTGCTTTATCGTTAGGAATGACTAAATGAGAATGTACAACAACTCCACCTCTTGCCGTTTCCTCCTCCGAATCAAAAACAAAACTTTCACCTGAATATTCTTTAAAATTATGAGCATAAGAAGCAACGCTATACTTACTAAAGGTAGCCACCAAGATCTCTTGTTGCTCTTTTGACAAACCTTCCCATTCTTTACCCACCACAATACGCACTATCTTAGTTAAATCATGACTATCTGAAACAGGTGCATAAAGTGCCTCATAACGTCCCGAATATCCAATCTGCTTACCCTTTTTCATAGCAGCAAGCAATTGCGACTGAAAGCCCTCAACAACTTGACGAGCAGTTAGCGGTTCTTGAGCCGAAACAGCAAAAACAACCAAACATAATACACATAAAACCAAATACTTAATTTTAGTTAAAAACATCATCATTCCTTAAATTAAATCGATTCACTCTGTAATTTTTCAATGACCTCGACGTGAACAGGAATTTTGGATAAAGATGATGACGATACGGCCTCTTCAAAACATGATTCAGGCACCATCTCACCCTCAGTTTTAATACCTTTTAAAGATAACAACAAGGCTTTAAAGGGGTTTTTTAACATATCCTCAACGGCAGTAGCTTCATAGCCACAATGTGCCATACAACTTGCACATTTTGGGTTACTATTATTTCCATATTTTTCCCAAGGAGTCGTTTCTAATAACTCATTAAAACTTGCCGCATTACCTTCATCGGCTAATAAATAACACGGTTTTTGCCACCCAAATACATTTCGCGTTGGATTACCCCAAGGCGTACACTCATAATTTTGATTACCTGCCAAAAAATCAAGATAAAGCGAGGAATGATTTAAACTCCATTTACGTTGCTTGCCAATCTTAAAAATACCTCTAAATAACTCCTTAACATCACGACCTTTAATAAATACATCTTGTTGCGGTGCGCGCTCATAACTAAAGCCTGGCGCAATAGTGACACCTTCAACACCCAAATCGGTAACATAATCTAAAAACTCAGCAACTTCATGGGCATTTTCGCCTTGAAATAATGTGCAATTTACTGTCACCCTAAAGCCTTTAGCTAAGGCCAGTTTTATGGCTTCCACGGCACGCTCAAAAACCCCCTCCTGACATACAGAAGTGTCGTGCCGCTCTTGCATGCCATCCAAATGAATTGAAAACGTTAAATAAGGAGAAGGCTTATAATCATCAATACGTTTTTTCAACAACAATGCGTTAGTACACAAATACACGTATTTTTTTCTAGCAATAATACCGGCAACAATTTGCGGCATCTCTTTATGAATTAATGGCTCACCTCCAGGAATAGAAACCATTGGCGCATTACATTCATCAACAGCCTGCATACATTCCTCAAAAGATAATCTTTTATCCAAAATATCATCTGGATAATCAATTTTACCGCATCCTGCACAAGCTAAATTACAGCGAAAAAGAGGCTCTAACATCAACACCAAGGGATATTTTTTAACGCCTTTTAGTTTTTGTTTAATCAGATAACTGCCAACAGTCAATTGTTGACGCAAAGGAACACCCATAAAACCTCCAAAATGATTATTTATCGACAAAGATAAACTGAGAATAAAATTATTCATAATAATAAGCTTGTAGCAATAAAACAACAACAAATTACCACGTCACAACAACAAATAAATAGGCTTTACGCTTGGGCAACTCATAAAACACGATAAACTGATAAAAATATTACAAAAATCACCTCAGCTAGAGGACATAACAATGCCATGTGCAGCGCAATGAATCAAACACGCCAATTGCCCAATTAATTCCCTTAAATACAACAAGACCAACACCAGTAAATATTAAGATCCCTAGCGCACTCGACAGACCTTCGCTTAAGTAATGCAGCGCATTTACCTAAAAATCAACATTTCTAAACTTACCCATAAATTAGCTTTAAAACAACATTGCTTTGCAAAATACCAACAAACAGTCTATTATTTAGGGAAATAATCAAGACAATTTAAGTAAATATCGAGCGTATGGAAAAGTTTGCAATTGACTTAGAAAATCCAAAATCACTAAATCAACTTTCAGATAACGATTTTCAATTAGCCTTATTGGAAGGCGTATCCAGAACCTTTGCCTTAACCATTCCTCAACTACCCCCTGAATTATTCGCTCCGGTAGCAAATGCATATTTGCTATGCAGGATTGTCGACACAATTGAAGACGAAGTGTCATTATCAGCGCGTCAAAAAGAGTATTTTTGCACCGAATTTACTACGATTGTCACGACGGGTGAAAACACGGAATTATTTGCCATAGAACTTGCTCCTTTATTATCAAATCAAACAATCGCAGCAGAACATACGCTGATACATGTTTTACCACGCGTAATTCAAATCACCCATACTTTTGCGCCCGAACAGATTGCAGCCTTATCAATATGCGTAGCAACAATGGCAAAAGGCATGCCTGCTTATCAATCAATGGAATTAAAAAAGGGCTTAGCAAGCCTTAAAGACCTTGATTTATATTGCTACTACGTCGCTGGGTGCGTTGGCGAAATGCTAACTGAATTATTCTGTTTTTACTCCTCAGACATTGCCAAACACCGCAATCAAATGCTGGCGCTTTCAGTATCTTTTGGACAGGGCTTACAAATGACGAATATTTTAAAAGATATTGCAGATGATGCTCAACGTGGTGTTTGTTGGCTGCCACAAGACATCTTTACTGAAGTTGGCTTTGATCTAGGATCTCCAGAGTTTGATAAAAACTCAGCTCAATACCGCGCTGGCGTAAAAAAGTTAATTGCCATAGCGCAGGGTCACTTAAGCAACGCGCTAAAGTACACGCAACTATTACCAAAAAATGAACCTGGAATTCGTAATTTCTGCCTATGGGCCGTAGGCATGGCTATTTTGACTCTTAGAAATGTACAAAAAAACACAACAAGTAAAGCAGAAACGCCAATCAAAATTAGCCGAGATGATGTTAAAAAAACCATTTTTATCACAAACTTATTCAACAAAAACAATACTATGCTGGATTTGATTTTTAATTTAGCAAGCTTGGGCTTAACATCATCCAAAAAATCAGCCCAACCTATGTCAACTCAACCCAATTTTACAAAGTTTCTACATTTAAAAAAATAAGAAGCCAGCATAAATCAACTATTTTTTTAAGGACTCATTATGTTTACTGATGCCAATCAACATTCTAATGTACGCTTCACCGCAAGCGCATCCGCTGCAATCCTATCAAATGCTAATAACTTAGATAATGCTATTGAGAGCGCAAAAAATCAGTTACTACAGCTTCAAGACAAGCAAGGATATTGGTTATTTGAGCTCGAAGCGGACTGCACCATCCCTGCAGAATACATTCTAATGATGCATTATCTTGATGATATTGATCATACTTTACAGGCAAAAATGGCGACCTACTTAAGGTCTCGTCAATCAGAAGATGGCAGTTACCCTTTATTTACAGGCGGACAAGGTGACATTAGCTGCAGCGTTAAGGTTTATTATGCATTGAAATTATCAGGTGACGACAGCAATGCGCCACACATGCAAATACTTAGAAAATTTATTCTTAAGCAAGGTGGCGCGGCAAAAGCCAATGTGTTTACTCGGATTGCATTAGCTATTTTTGGTCAATTGCCTTGGCGCGGCGTACCCTATATTCCTGTTGAAATCATGCTCCTACCCTCATGGTTTCCCTTCCATTTAGAAAAAGTATCTTATTGGTCAAGAACGGTAATGGTACCTCTTTTTATTTTGTGCACCTTGCAAGCTAAGGCTAAAAACCCATTAAATATTAATGTTCTGGAGCTTTTTGTCACGCACCCAGATAAAGAACAACATTATTTCCCCAACAGAACATTATTAAATAAAATTTTCTTAGGTCTTGATAACGTTGGACGAACACTCGAACCCTTCATTCCTTCAGCCATTAGAAACAAAGCACTTAAAAAAGCCGAGTTGTGGTTTGTAGAAAGGCTTAATGGCGAAGATGGCTTAGGGGGGATTTTTCCAGCAATGGTAAATGCCTATGAATCCTTGCTTATATTAGGCTACGATAAAGATCATGAATTAGTGATCACTGCGCGTAAAGCAATCGAAAAACTATTAGTTATCAATGAAGACGACGCGTATTGCCAGCCCTGTTTATCACCTATTTGGGATACCGCACTCACCGCATTAGCATTACAAGAAGTTGACAAGCTTGCACCTCAAGCACCTATTCAACACAGCCTAGAATTAGCTTACCAATGGCTAAAGTCTAAACAACTCACTGACGAACCAGGAGATTGGCAAGTAAAAAATCCTAACTTAGCAGGTGGTGGCTGGGCGTTTCAATTTGCTAACCCTCATTATCCAGATGTAGATGATACTGCGGTTGTAGCCTTTGCAATGGCTGATTCTTGCTTAACCAATTTAAACGAATCAATTGCTAGAGCAACTACATGGATTGCTGGCATGCAATCTGATAATGGCGGTTATGGTGCATTTGATATCAACAATACCTGTTACTATTTAAATGAAATTCCTTTTGCAGACCATGGCGCCTTACTTGACCCACCCACTGCTGATGTCAGCGCGCGATGCGCTATGTTGTTAGCTAAAATCTGCACCACCAATGACAAATATTTACCTGAATTAACACGCACACTTAACTATTTGCGCAAAGAGCAAGAAGAAGATGGCTCGTGGTTTGGGCGCTGGGGCACAAACTATATTTATGGTACATGGTCGGTACTTATTGCTTTAGAACAAACTAACACACCCACGACAGATTCAGTTTTTATCAAGGCTGCTCAATGGTTAAAAAGTATTCAACGCCCTGATGGCGGCTGGGGAGAAGATAACTTCAGCTATCATGACACTACGACTAAAGGACGTTACCACTTCAGCACCTCCTTCCAAACCGCCTGGGCCGTGTTGGGCTTAATTGCCGCTGGCGAAGCACATTCAGCAGAAGTAAAGGCAGGTATAGAATTTATTTTACGTCACCAACAAACCGATGGCTTTTGGAATGATAAATGTTTTACTGCACCCGGCTTCCCAAAGGTTTTTTATTTGAAATATCATGGCTATGATAAGTTCTTTCCATTATGGGCTTTAGCTAGATATCGTAATGAGATTCGTCAATCGTGATTACTGGCATTATCGTTGCGCTACCAGATGAGCTAACAACGCTTACATCCAAACGTATTGACCGCGGTCATTGCGTTTTTATTGCAGATAAAATACTTGTAGCCTACTCTGGCGCAGGCGCAGCAAATGCTCAACTTTCTGCTGCATTATTAATCAGTAAAGGCGCAAGTCAATTAATTAGTTGGGGGTGTGCGGCCGCGTTAGATGATGCATTAAAGCCAGGTGATCTTGTGATAGCAGAGCGCTTAATTACTCGAGATGATGAATATATCGAAGTAAATCATCGTTGGCATACCCATGCACACAGCTTATTAAGCCCGTTACTTACAACATTTATCGGTGACTTAACTGAAAGCGAGAGCATTGTTTCATCTAACAAAGAAAAACAGCATCTACACACAATAACCCAAGCCATTGCTCTTGACATGGAAAGTGCGGCAATAGCAAAAGCCGCAAAAGAAAAAAATCTACCTTTTTTAACGATTCGCGTCATTGTTGACCCTGCCAACATGAACATGCCCGCAGCCATAAGCTACGCCATTGATGATCATGGCGAAATCAGCCTAAAAAAGCTAGCTCTCTTTATCGTCTTACATCCTAATGAATTAATTGATTTAATCCGTTTGGGTTTTTATTTTAATGCAGCAAAATCATCACTTAAACAGATTGCTAAAAAAATTGACTCTTTAAGTCATTTTCAATGAATCATAAGCCATAATTTCTATTCTTTAAACCAGACCTATTAGCTATCAAAGATATACCATGACTTTCAGTATCTCCGAGCTTTTCAATAAGCATAATTCAGAAAAATTTGATCTACACGAAGAGCACCTTAATAACCAAATGGTTAGGGTGTTAAAAACAATAGGCTATGATCGCTGTTATGATAGAGCCATTGGACAATATTTGTATGATCAACAAGGAAATGAATATTTAGATTTATTGAGTGGCTTTGGTGTATTCGCCATTGGACGCAATCATCCAACCGTGATAGCGGCATTAAAAGAAACGCTCACCTTAGAATTACCTAATCTAGTACAGCTAGACGTATCGGTACTGAGCGGCTTACTTGCTAAAGAATTACTTAAAACAACACCTGAAAACATTACTAAAATGTTTTTTTGTAATTCTGGAACTGAAGCCGTTGAAGCCGCTATAAAATTTGCGCGTTACACCACAAAAAGAGAAAAAATTGTCTTTTGTGAGCACGGCTATCATGGCTTAACTATGGGCGCATTATCTTTAAATGGTGAACATATTTTTAGAGAAGGCTTTGGTCCATTGCTACCAGGATGTAGTGCCGTGCCCTTTAATGATCTTGCTGCATTAGAAGCAGCGCTTGAAAATAAAGATGTGGCTGCGTTTATCGTTGAACCTATTCAAGGAAAAGGAGTAAATCTTCCTGATGAAAACTACCTCCCCGAAGTAGAGCGGTTATGCAAAAAATACGGCACCTTGTTTGTTGCGGATGAAGTTCAAACAGGTTTAGGCCGAACAGGAAAGTTTTGGGCAATTGATCATTGGCATGTAAAACCCGACATGATTTGTATGGCAAAAGCCTTATCTGGTGGTTTTGTGCCTATTGGCGGTGTCGCGATCACTCAAAAAATAATGGATACTGTTTACAATCGCATGGATAGAGCTGTTGTGCACGGGTCAACGTTCTCAAAAAACAATATGGCTATGGCCGCAGGTTTAGCCACCTTGCATGTTTTAGAAGAAGAGAAGTTAGTTGAAAACAGCGCGAAAATAGGTAACGAGATTATTCAAAGTCTGCATGCTTTAGCGGGCAAATATGAATTCCTAAAAGAGGTTCGCGGCAAAGGCATGATGATTGCGATAGAATTTCAAGCACCTAGAAGCATGACATTAAAAGCCGCGTGGGCAATGCTTGAAGCAGCAAATAAAGGATTATTTTGCCAAATGATCACTATTCCATTATTTAAAGATCATCATATTCTTACTCAAGTTGCTGGGCATGGCATGAATGTCGTTAAATTACTCCCCCCGCTCAATTTAACCACAAAAGATCGCGACCATATTGTCACTGCCATGGATAAAACCATACACGAAACCCATCAAATACCTGGCTCTATCTGGGATCTAGGAAAAAATCTCGCCAGCCACGCACTGAAAAACAAAAAAGGATAAGTTATGCGCACTCAACATCTCTTACTCAGCTTATTGTTAATGCTTGCTTGCCAAAAAAATCTTCATGCTCATGCCGTCGTCACCGAACATTCTTTTGCTTCCACCAAAATCCACGCCAATCATGAAAACCAAGTAAATCTTGATTTTAATTCAAAAATTGAAATAGGCTTATCTGAAATTTTTTTAGTCAGCAAAGGCGATACGTATACATTATTACCTATTTCTAAAGGTAAAAAACAAGGGCAAATGTTAATCCATATACCTGCATTAGCATTAGGTGAATACGCTATTAAGCTTAAAGTGTTTGCTGCTGATGGTCATTTAACTGAAGACGTTATTTATTTTTCCGTTATTCCTTAGGATATTTGCATGGCCGGCATTGCTGATTTTCTTGATTCCTTAATAGGTGGCTTTTCACTTATTTGCTTTGCACTCGCAATAGGTAGCTTATTTTGGGGATTATTTATTTTACAACCTTGGCAAAAAGAGACTGACTTACCGCCAATGTTGCTAGATAAAACCCTATACTTACTGCGCTTAGGCGGCGTTGCATTGGCTTGCACCCAAATTTTTAAAATAATTTTAAAAATTTGGTTAATGAGCGCTGTTCTTAATCACTCACCATTTCCTGAATTTGCAGACACAACGCAATTTATCGGAGGCGTAGTACGCACTTTATTAACCGTTATTTTTACAGCTTATTGCACTTTAGTTTTAGCAAAAAAACCGTTTTCCAAAGATTACTGGTACGGGGCGGCATGGCTAGCCATGCCCATGATTATTTCAGGCGCATGGCTAGTTCATGCTGCGGGGCGTTTTGATAATCCTTATATTCTTATGGGGCTTACCGTTATTCACCAACTTGGCGCTGCGGCATGGGTCGGTGGCGTTTTCCATTTAGTTCATATTTGGGTATTAACAAAACAACAGACAATCCCGTCCACACTTTGGCCCAAATTATTAAAACGCTTCTCTCTTTTTGGCTTAAGTTCGGTGGGGGTCATTTTATTAACTGGCTTACCAATGGGCTTGCAGTATATTGACAGCTGGAATGGATTTATTGGTACGGGTTATGGAAACTTATTAACTGTAAAAATCATTCTTCTCGGACTGGCGTTAGGTCTTGCGTGGCTCAATAAATCAACTGTACACGTATATTTTTTAACGGGTAATGATCACGGTTTAAACAATCGCTTACCTTATTATCTTGAAGCAGAAGCGTTTGTCTTAATTACTTTATTATTTACCGCAGCAAGTTTGGCATCACAACCGCCTGCAATTGATATTCCCCATCTGACTGCGACATGGCAAGAGGTCGTCACGATGTTTGCTCCTCAATGGCCAAGCATAACCTCACCGTCACACCAAGATTTAATTGCTGGCGAAGCGGGTCGTGTAGCTATTATTGGCCAAACACCTTCTGAAGCAGCAACGGCTTGGTCAAATTATAATCATAATATCGCCGGTATTTTTCTCACTATCATGAGTTTTTTTGCCATGCTTTCTTATGTTAAGCAACGACCACGTAATACCTCAGCAGCGCTTGAAACGTTCTTCTTAGGGATTACACGATATTGGCCAATGGGATTTGTTACACTTGGCGTTTTCTTATTTTTCCGCAGCGATGCAGAAACGTGGCCTCTTGGACCCATTGGTTTTTGGGAAAGCACCTTTAATAATGGCGAAGTTTTACAACATCGAATTGCAACATTACTGGTCTTTTCATTAGGCGTAATTGAGCTATTTGCTCGACTACCCAAATATCAAAACAGTCAACTCCCTTATTTTTTTCCTATCTTAGCTGCTTTTGGCGGACTCATGTTATTAACCCATTCCCATATTGGATTTCAGGCTAAAAGCGCATTTTTAATACAAGTAGGTCATACCTTAATGGGTATTTTTTCTCTGATTCTAGCCTGTGGGCGCTGGTTGGAATTGAAATTAGATCGACCAGGTAAGGATATTGCTGGCTTCATTTCTGTAGCCGCCCTGTTTCAAATTGGACTTATTTTAATGTTCTATCGTGAACCCCTTTATTAATCAGCAGATGTCAATATGAACCCATCATCGAACTTTTTTTTATTAAACGACATACATTCGCCTGCCGATGTAAGAAAGTTACCTAAGGATTTGCTAAAGCCATTAGCAGAAGAACTTAGAGAGTTTTTAACGCAATCCGTGAGTATTTCAGGTGGGCATTTTTCTGCTGGTTTAGGTACCGTTGAACTAACCGTTGCGCTACATTACGTGTTCAATACCCCGTCAGATCAATTAGTTTGGGATGTAGGTCATCAAGCATACCCCCATAAAATTCTTACTGGTCGTAAGGACAAAATGACCACAATTCGCTCGCAAGGCGGTATTTGTGCCTTTCCTAATCGCTCAGAAAGCGAATACGATGCATTTGGCGTGGGGCATTCAAGCACCTCAATTAGCGCGGCCCTGGGCATGGCAATAGCCTCTTCACTTCAAGGTCAAGATAAACAGATGGTCGCAATTATTGGCGATGGCAGCATCACCGGCGGCATGGCGTTTGAAGCGATGAACCATGCGGGTGCTATTGATGCAAATCTGCTAGTCATACTAAATGATAATGATATGTCAATTTCACCCAACGTGGGTGCAATGAATAATTATCTATCCAAGATATTATCAAGCCGCTTATATTCTTCGATGCGCGAGGAGAGTAAAAAAGCCTTAAGTAAAATGCCGACAGTTTGGGAATTGGCAAAACGAACAGAAGAACATATTAAAGGAATGGTGATTCCGGGTACCTTATTTGAAGAACTAGGTTTTAACTACATTGGTCCAATTGATGGACATGATTTAGATGTGTTAGTGGAAACCTTGGAAAATCTTAAGCACATTAGCGGCCCTCGCTTCCTTCATATCGTTACCAAAAAAGGTAAAGGCTACGCACCTGCAGAAAAAGACCCACTGGCTTATCACGGCGTTCCAGCCTTTGACCCTAGTAAAGAATGCTTGCCAAAATCAACGCCGTCACCACACCCTACGTACACAGAAGTATTTGGTAACTGGTTATGTGATATGGCTCAACAAGATGAACGCTTATTAGGTATTACACCTGCTATGCGTGAAGGCTCAGGGCTGGTTAAATTTTCTCAACGCTTTCCATCGCGTTATTTTGATGTTGCCATTGCTGAACAGCACGCCGTTACACTCGCGGCAGGTCAGGCATGCCAAGGCGCAAAACCAGTGGTCGCTATTTATTCAACATTTTTACAACGCGGTTATGACCAATTAATTCATGACGTTGCTTTGCAAGACTTAGATGTATTATTTGCGCTTGACCGCGCTGGACTGGTAGGCCCTGATGGACCAACGCATGCGGGCAGCTTTGATTACAGCTTCCTTGCCTGTATCCCCAATATGGTTATTATGGCACCTGCTGATGAAAACGAATGTCGACGCATGCTTACCACAGGCTTTCTGTATAAAGGTCCAGCGTCTGTCCGCTATCCACGCGGCAAAGGGCCAGGTAGTGTTGTCGAAACAGAATTAAACACTCTTGAAATAGGTAAAGCAGAGATTCGTTTTACGGGCAAACGAATTGCCATTCTTGCCTGGGGCAGCATGGTCACACCAGGTCTTGAAGTTGGCAAACAACTGAATGCAACCGTGGTAAATATGCGCTTTGTAAAACCTCTTGATGAAGCAATGATTTTACAGCTGGCAAAAACTCATGAAATTTTTGTCACTTTAGAAGAAAACGTCTTATCGGGCGGCGCGGGTAGTGCAATTAACTTATTCTTACAAAAACAACGTATTTTAATGCCAGTTTTAAATATTGGTCTGCCCGACGCGTTCATCGAGCAAGGCACACGCGAGCAACTTTTAACGCAATGCGGATTAGATATACAAGGTATATTTGATCAAATCGAAACATTTTGCGCATAAAAACTTTTTACCGCCCAACCTTCAGTTAAATTTATGCACAGAATAAAAAATAAAATTCGTGAAATACCTGACTTTCCAAAACCAGGCATCTTATTTAAAGATATTACCCCTTTAGTTAAAGATCCTGCCACACTGAAACTAGCCATTCACCAATTAATTCACCCCTTTTTAGGTGCCCCTATAACCGCCGTTGCGGGCATGGAGGCAAGGGGATTTATTTTTGGCAGCTTAGTTGCCTGGGAGTTAAACCTGCCTTTTATTCCATTACGCAAACCAGGAAAGCTTCCTTACAATGTGCATAGTGTGGCCTATGACTTAGAATACGGCTCAACTATGCTTGAAGCGCATATTGACGCGGTAGACAGTACCGACCAGGTACTCTTAATCGACGATTTATTAGCCACGGGTGGTACCGCTAAAGCAAGTTGCGAATTAATTGAAAAATTAGGTGCAACTATAGTGGGATGCGCTTTTGTGATCGAACTAGACGCATTGGCAGGAAGAAAAAAATTATCAAATTATACTGTTCATTCTTTAATACGTGACTAAACTAAGCTTTGTAAAAACAATACTTGATAATGGGCTGGCCATGACAAAGATAGACACCAATAAGCTAACCCAACATCAACAATGGATTGCTGTCTCCGCGTATTATAAAGCCCTCGCCAGAGGCTTTGCGCCAAATAATGATCAACAGGATTGGTTAGAAGCTGAACAAGAATTTTCGCAATGCAGTGTTGTACCCAAAAAAATTGGCCTGATTACTCTGCGCCGGGCATAAATTAAGTAAGCACTCAAGGCTCAGCATAATTTAGGCTCCACAACCAACTATAGACCTCTTTCCTAAAGAAAAGGAAATTGAGTTAGTTGATGTCACTATACAGCACGTTTTTAGAGCTGTAGATAAAACTCAATAGCAACCCTAAAAATGCCTAGATTTCAAAACCCCTTATGAGTTTTTTGAAGAACTCACTGGCATTGATGTTAAAAATTTATTGGGTTATGCATTTATAACGTGAATTCAGAACTGACTAAATTACGATAATCTCCGATACTGATAATACGCAGCACACGCACCTTCTGCCGACACCATCGTTGCGCCTAAAGCTGATTCTGGTGTGCATCGAGTAGCAAATTGTGGGCATTGCGGTGGTTTAATAAGCCCTTTTAACACTTGTCCACTTAAGCACTCAACGGCTTCCTGAGTATTTATCATCATGACATCAAAATACGATTCAGCGTTCCATTGCTGAAATTCAGAACGCAAAGCTAAGCCGCTGCCAGCAATTTCCCCCAAACCACGCCAATTTCTATCCACAACCTCAAAAACTTGCATCATTAATTCTTGAGCAGGAAGATTGCCCCGCTCATTGACAGCACGTTGATAGCTATTCTCAACCGCATAATGCTTATTTTCTAATTGCCTAACGCAACATAAAATTCCTTTTACAATATCAACAGGTTCAAAACCAGTAATAACAATAGGAATCTGGTAGCGCTGGGTAAGGGGAAGATATTCATGATAGCCCATGACCATACAAACATGTCCAGCACCTAAAAAACCATGAAGTTGATGATCTGGTGAAGATAAAAGCACCTCCATTACAGGTGGTACCCGTACATGACTAATCAACAAAGAAAAGTTTGTAACCCCCAATAATTTCGCCTGATATGCTGCCATTGCAGTAGTTGGTGCAGTTGTTTCAAAACCGACACCAAAAAAAACAACATGCTTATCTGTGAATTGTTGTGCTAAATGAACCGCATCAATAGGTGAATAAACAATTCTTATGTCAGCCCCTTGAGCTTTTAAATGTAACAAATCAGTCTGTGAACCTGGCACTCTTAACATATCGCCAAACGTACAAAAAATAACATTAGGCTGGGCGGCAATACACAGTGCCTTATCAATATACGCTAAAGGTGTTACACAGACTGGACAGCCAGGCCCATGAATTAAGGTAATTAAATCAGGCAACAATTGATCAAGCGCATATTTAATGATGCTATGCGTTTGTCCACCACACACCTCCATAATATTCCAAGGGCGAGTAATACAGCATTTGATTGCGTCAATGTATTCGAACACCTTGTCAGGATGTTGCAACGCCTTAAGATAATTCATTGATACGTTCAAAATCATTTAGCTCAACAAACGCATTAAGCGTTTCTTGAGCTTCGGCTTGATCAAGAATAGACAATGCAAAACCTGCATGCACGATCACGTAATCATTCTCCTTTGCTTCGGGCACAAAGGCTAAAGACACTGCTTTGGTAATGCCTGAAAAATCGACTACCCCCATAACTAACATGTCATTATTTTCATGCTTAATAATACTAATAATTTTAGCTGGCAAAGCAAGACACATAAGCTGTTACCTTTGAGAAGAGAAGAGCGGTGAGGGATGCTAAAAAACAAGATTATTCTTAGGCTTTAGCTGCTGAAAGAAGTTTATCTCGCTCAATTTGTAAAATATAAGCTTGAATATGGTTTTCAAAGGCAGGAGCAATACGAGTGAATTTACAGCCAATGCGCTCTATTTTTAAATAAAAATCATACGTAAATTTAAATATAAATCTTTTTTTAATAGAATCCTCGATACGCTTAAATCGACAACCAAGCTCTTTTAAAGACCTTGCATTTTTTTCAGTTAACACTTCCTTGTACTGAATTTCAAATGACACCACAACATCAACGCTATTTGCTAAAGATACCCTACAATTTAAAAACTGCTTACCCTCTGTAAATAGAGCAGATAAGGCGCTTCTCTCATTTAATAAAGCAAATCCCGTCAAACTAATGTCAATTAATTTTATTTGTACTTCTACATTTCCAAACCACGGCAGTAAACAATAACTTGGCTTTTCCTGAGGTAAAGTGACGCGATGAAAACCTCTAAACTCTAACCAAGCCAAACTATCGGGGAAAGGAACTAAAAATGCGCGGACGCTGCCAAAATGGGTTACCTGTAACGCTTGAGTATTAAAAACAACTTTAACACCACGATAATCTGAGTTAAAGGACAGATTAGTACACTCTAAAAAATGCTTAGTAAACGATGCCTTAGCATCAAGATAAAATATTAATGTTCGTGTTGTCGGATTAATTTCTAATAATTTTGTTCTTACAACTTCATCATTATCATCACCATTAGAAACATACATTACACAATCATGCTTACATAAAATCGCCAATTTATTAGCAATTAACTCAGGCTTGGTTATTACAAGAACAGAATCCATTTTCATATTAAGATCTACAACACCACACGTTAAGAGGAATAATGCACTAACGATTACTTAATTTACTAAAATCGCCAAATAATAAACGAAGACTAGCTAGCAATGGATATGAATTATACCGAAAACAGAGAGCGTGAGTGTAACTCAGATTGACTTGCCCCATTGGGGCCGTAAGTATTGGAGACGAGCGAGCTTCCTTTTATAATTTGCAAAGCACGCTCAGTGTGACGGCTTAATAATAAGATACTAGCCCCATTTTGATCATTTAATTGCTTGCACAGCAACGCATTTTCCTGAATTTTTTGCCAATCACTTTCTAACGCAGCCATATTTAATCCAGCTGTACCTACATTTTTAAAATATTGTTCAATACCAACTCTATCAATAGGTAAATTCTCAAGCCTTAAGACGTCGACTAATTGCTTATTAAACGCTTCTAAATCAGCAACAAGACGAATTTTTTCCCCTGCTTTTTGACTAATTGAATCTGGACTTGACGCAGCTTTTAATATTTTAGCCTCGTCTTGCAAGGTTTTTTCCAAACCAATCATTCTCTTTAAAATATCAGTCAATAAATTGACAACTAGAGGATAAGTATTTTCTATCATGAGGAAATAACTCAAAGAACTTTTTAAGGTAACGCTAGCTCAAATTCAAGCATTTTTTTTGCAATCCTTTCCGCATTAATAGCATAACTGCCTTCTGATAAGGCTTTTTTTACGCTATTTACTTTATCTAAATCAAATGCTTCAGAAGCTGCCGAGGATTCAAACGCTTTTTTAATTCCTTGAGCCATCGTCGTAATAGATACATCATCAGTATCTGTGTTTTTTACAACATTGGTCTTAGTGCTTTCAGGCTGATTTTTAGGGGCACTTTTAATAGTAGATGATGTCTGTAAGCGACCATTTATAGATTCTATAGTCATACGAAATTCCTTTATTTAAACTTTAAACTTGCAACTAATAACGGCACTATCCATTCATTCTTTAAACATACTGCGTGACTAAATTTAAAAAATCTAAAAGTTTTTAACCATAGCCTAGATGTAATGACATTGCTGGCAAATTTTTCATTCGTCGTAAACGTAATTCAACAGCATTAAAAACTAATCATGCATAATAATACACTTTACCCATTTTGCTATTCAACCATAAATAATGAATAACAAATCAGCATCGCCCCCCTTCAAGGCTTAACACAAATGTTAATTTTTTAAATACAACCACAGCATAAAAAAATAAGACATTACAAGGAAATAACCGTAATCACGCTAGTCATCGTTATAATATTTACAGAACAAGCACTCGCATACTTTGGCAAACATAGCATAAACAGCTTAAGCTATAAGCCTATAGCAAAACTGTTTATCGTCAACCAGCCTGACGTTGTACGTATAATTTTAAAAAATATTTGTTATTTATCTTTTACCAGTAATTTTCAACTCAGAGGAATTTATGTTAGTCATTATCGGATATGTAGTTATTCTTGCTTGCCTTGGTGGTGGGTTTGTTGGCGGCGGCGGACATATGGGTGTACTCGTTCAACCCTTTGAATTTCTAATTATTCTTGGCGCAGCATTAGGAGCCTTTGTTGCTGGGAATTCCATGGACATTGTTAAGGCTGCGTTTAAGGGCGGAACAGCTACCTTAAGCAACTCACCTTACAATAAAACTTTTTATCTTGAACTCTTACTGTCGTTTAATGCCTTAACCAATAAAATACGCAAAGAAGGCTTGCTATCATTGGAAGATATTATTGATGAGCCACAAATTGACACTATTTTTATGCCTGCCGTATTAAAAGACCATCATTTAATGGAGTTTATTCGCGATAACTTACGTCTAATGTTAACAGGGGTTGAAGTTGCTGCACTTGAGGAATTAACAGATCAAGTATTAGAGACGCATCATGAAGATGGACATGGGCCAATTAAAGCCGTGCAATCGGTTGGGGATGGCTTACCCGCCTTTGGTATTGTGGCCGCCGTATTAGGTGTTGTTCACACTATGGAGTCAGTAGGTATACCACCTGCAGAATTAGGAAAACTTATTGCCGCAGCTCTCGTCGGTACATTTTTAGGTATTTTATTGGCCTATGGCTTTGTTAATCCCGTTGCCTCAGTCATGCAACAACGTTTTGAAATGGCGAGTAATGCGTATAAGTGCGTGCAAAAAGGTTTGCTCTGCTGCTCAAAAGGCTTGTCACCCACCATGACAGTAGAATATATGCGAGCAATGATTACAGAAAATATGCGCCCTGACTTCTTTGAGCTCGAAGCGCAAATTAAAGCGAACAAAAAATAGGAAGCAACCGTGGCAGATCAACCTATCATCATCAAAAAAATTAAAAAGAAAGGTCATGAACACCATGGCGGCGCATGGAAACTTGCCTATGCCGATTTCGTTACCGCCATGATGGCTTTCTTTTTACTTATGTGGCTTTTATCATCAACCACACCAGAACAAAAAAAAGGAATTTCAGAGTATTTTCAAGACCCCTATAAAATCTCTTTAAATGGTGGAGAAGATGTAGGGGATAGAACTCAAGTTGAATCTCAAGGCGGACGCGACATTACCTCAGATGATCCTGGCCAAGTAGAAGATAAAACCGCTGAAGCGGCGGCATTACAACAACTGGAGCAATTGAAAAAGACTATTGAAGAAATGATCAACACAAAGCCAGAAATGAATGAATTTAAAGATCAAATCAATCTTGAAATTACACCTGAAGGCTTGCGCATTCTCATTACTGACAAAGAAAATCGCCCTATGTTTCAGCTAGCAAGCTCTGCTACCGAAGAACATATTAAAGAAATTCTAAGAGCCTTAGGCTCAACTATCAATGGCTTACCAAATAAAATTTCTATAAATGGCCACACTGATTCACGGCCTTTTCCAGATAATCAGTCAGGCTACACAAACTGGGAGTTATCAGGTGATCGTGCCAATGCGGCACGTCAAGAATTAATTGATGGTGGACTAGAAGAACAAAAAGTTTTACGTGTTTCAGGCTTATCTTCAAGCATCCCTTTAAATACTGATGACCCTAATGATCCTATTAATAGAAGAATATCGATTATCGTTATGAATAAAAAAACAGAAATGAATATTATTGATAGTTTAGGCGGAGCAGCCCCAACTACTCTCCCCACGGCAACAACTGAAACAACCGAAACAACCGAAACAACTGAAGCAACTGAAACAACAGAGACAACTGAACCTGCTGCGGAATTACCCACTGAACCAGCACCAAATCCAGCTGAACTGCAATAAAAAAGGGTGCCGAAGCAGCCTTAATCGTGCTTAGTCAAAGAATACAGAGACGGTAAACTTATTATAAAAACTAACTGCTATTTTTTAAGCATTTAATGTGCATGTTGGCGAAGCAATTTAGGCACAACCTGCGCCAGTTGAATACTTTCACCGTCTCTACACTTATCGTTCTGTTACTGTATTCCCACTAATTTTTGCTATCCACTCCTCACAAAACCAGCACATCTAAAGCAAGCCTGCGCTCGACCAAGTCAATCAACCACTACCAAACCCGCCTCAATAATGGTCGCATTAATAATACGACTGGAACTTTCATTTTTAACACGAATGCGCTGCCCCTTCGCCCCATCCATCAGCGCAATACCTGTCATGGAAATAGAAAGACCAGATTTTTCACTATGAATTGCAACTTTATCACCTTTTTTAATAAGCACTGGCTCCACAATATTGCGCACACTTACGACACTACCTGCCATCATTGACCGAACGACTTGCTTATTAAGTACCTGAGAAATATCGGTAAAAAAGTCTTCTCGCACACTGGAAATATCACGTCGCTCAATTGACAGCATGGCATCAGTAATAATGTCTCCACGCTGCACAGGTCTAGCTAGAATCACAACATCCTTAAAAACACTAATTAACACAGAAACGTAAATCGTCCATTTTTTCTCACCCTTACAGCGCACCCCAATTGAATATCGACCAGCATTAATTTTTTCAGAAGAGGAAAATGCTTCGAGTGCAACCGAACACTCTGCAAGCTGTAACTGGGCATCCAAAGGCACAATATTGACCGCATACTCTACACTCGCAACCAGTTTGGCATGAATGAACTGCGTAATCGTTTGATAAATAGCATCATGGGACAGTAATTTCTGCTCCGCACCCACCGAACTTATACTCATTACAACGATAACAATAAGATACATTTTTTTCATCATAGCCCACTTACTCCTTGAATTAACCGCAGCAAAACGCCAAAAAAAATAAGTCTAGGCCATAACGCAAAGCCATTTTTTTGACGAACCCTTATAAGCTTGCCTAAAAATAACCACAAATAAAATACAAAACATTGATAATTATAATAAAAAATTATTGGCACAAAGCATGCTTTAGTTTTTGTAAAATTAATTAAAACGCACTACGAGGACTACATTATGACAATTAGCTTTAACAAAGCGTTAGGCATTCATCCTCAAGCACTGGCATTACGAGAAAAACGTAGTGAAATGATTGCTGCGAATTTAGCGAATGCAGACACACCTAACTATAAAGCACGTGACTTGGATTTTTCAGCAGTGTTTCAGAAAACCATGTCATCAACAATGGGTCTTCAACAAACCCAAGAAAGACATTTAAGCTTAAGTAATGAATTGTTAGGTGCGCATTTAAAGTATCGCAACCCTAACCAAGTTTCATTAGACGGTAACACAGTTGAAGAGCATTTAGAACAAGCCAATTACTCTCAAAATGCCGTGCAATATGAAGCCAGTTTACAGTTTTTATCCAATAACTTTGCCGGTCTAATGACCGCCATAAAAGGACAATAACCATGTCATCACTCAATATTTTTAATATTGCCGGCAGCGGCATGAATGCACAATCACTCCGACTTAACTTAGTCGCAAGTAATATTTCCAACGCTAGCAGTGTGAGCAGCAGCGAGGAAGACACCTATAAATCAAGGCAGCCGGTATTTTCAGCAGAGTTAAAAAACATACTTAATCAAAAAGATGCGGCTAGCAAAGTTAACGTACTAGGCGTTTTAGAAAGTGAAGCTCCTGCAATTATGGAATACGCACCGAATCACCCGAAAGCTGACAAAGATGGGTATATTTTTAAACCCAATGTGAACACGGTTGAAGAAATGGCCAATATGATGTCAGCCTCTCGCTCTTATCAAAACAATGTTGAAGTCTTGAATACCGCCAAACAACTTATTTTACAAACGTTAAAAATGGGGCAATAGGAATTAAATCATGAGCACAGTCAATCCTTATAGCAGTATTAGTAATAGCTTACAAAACACCAGCAGTGCTATTAAAAAAAACACCTTAGATCAAAGTGAATTTTTAAAGTTAATGACCACACAAATGACCCACCAAGATCCAACTAAGCCCATGGATAATGGCGAGTTTGTTTCGCAAATGGCACAAATTGGCACCGTCTCAGGCATTCAAGATTTACAACAATCCTTCAATAATTTCTCTACGTCAATTAGTTCAGATCAATCCTTACAAGCGGCGGGCTTAGTAGGGAGGAATGTGTCGGTAGCCTCAGATTTTGGCGTGTTACCCGCAGGTGGCGACATTAACGGCAACTTTAGCTTAGCTACCAGCTCCGCAACCACCAATGTCATCATCAGCGATCCAAATACAGATGAAATCATTAAAACGATACCTTTAGATTCACAGTCTGCCGGCACGATTCCTTTCAAATGGGATGGCACTAACGACAACGGCGTTATGGTTAATCCTGGTCTGTATAAAATAAGAGCAGAAGCGTTAATTGATAACGCGAATACTGCCATTCAACCCAATATCATGTCAAAAGTTGACAGCGTCACTATGGGTAATAATGCAACGGGAGTGCAAGTCAATATTGCTGGTTTAGGTGCAATGAGTTTTAACAAAATCAAAGAAATACTTTAAACATCAACAGGAGAAATATCATGGGTTATTTAACTGCACTCAGCGGACTCAGTGCCGCATCCAATAGCTTATCTGTCACAGGTAACAATATTGCTAACGCCAACACGTCAGGATTTAAAAAATCACGCACTGAATTTGCTGATATGTATTCTGGTACTTTACTAGGCGCCAGTAAAACTCAACCAGGCTCTGGCGTAGCCTTATCGCAAGTTGCCCAACAATTTAACCAAGGAAATATTGATACCACTGAAAACGTATTAGATTTAGCCATTGGTGGAGAAGGTTTTTTTACTCTTGCACAAGATCCAACGCACCTTAGCAATATGAGCTATACCCGTAATGGCGCATTTAAAGTCAATAGCGATGGTGCCGTGGTCAATAACACTGGCAATGCACTCATGGTTACTGATGTGGGCGGTGGCACCTTAAGACCCTTGTTTTTACCCGCACGCGGCTTACCCACTGCCACTAGCTCCGTGAGTTTAAATATCAATTTAGATTATAATCAAACACCGATTACCAATACCTTCGATCCTTTAAACGCCAAAACCTATAACAATCGTAATGACTCTATTATTTACGATTCATTAGGCGGGCAACATAAGATGACCACCTACTTTACCCGCACGTCTGCCTCTGAGTGGACGGCGCATCATTACATTACCGACGATCCCTATACCCCAACGCCAATGGGTACAAGCGATGGCACACCCACCAAAGTAATACCCGTTCCTACCACGCCCTTTACGGTTGGCCCTTGGTCGCCTCCTAATGGCTCAGATCCAATTTCCATAACCATGGATTATTCTGGTTCAACGTCTTTTGCCGGACCATTTAGTGTTGCCAAGATTAGCCAAAATGGCTATGCAGCAGGTGAATTAACAGGGATTAATATTGATGGTAATGGCTTAGTGAATGCAAAATTCAGTAATGGTGCCACCGTGCCTCAAGCACAAATCGCCTTAACACGCTTTATCAATCCTCAAGGTCTCGCAAAAATAGGTGATACCAATTGGCAAGCAAGTTTAGATTCAGGCTTACCCGTCACCGGCAATCCTGGCACAGGTCGGTTTGGCAATATTAAATCCAGTGCCTTAGAGCTTTCCAATGTGGATTTGTCTAACCAATTAACTAATTTAATTGTTGCTCAACAAGCTTACCAAGCGAATGCCCAAGCGATTTCAACCGAAACCAGCATTATGCAAACCTTGCTACAAAAACTATAAACCTTAGGAGTAAGCCATGGACAGAAGTCTTTATATTGCAATGAGTGGTGCCAAACAAACGTTAATGGCTCAAGCTACAAACGCCAATAATTTAGCCAATGCCCAAACCACTGGCTTTAAATCAGATATGGAGCAGTTTCGCAGTATGCCAGTATTTGGCGCAGGTTATCCCACGCGCGTGTATGCCATGACAGAACGACCCGGCACTGACTTTACCCCTGGCGCAGTACAAACTACAGGTAAAGAGTTGGATGTGGCAATTAATGGCAAAGGTTTTTTTGCCGTCCAAGATAGTGAGGGCAAAGAAGCCTACACCCGTGCAGGTGATTTACATTTAACGCCCGAGGGCTTATTACAAACTGGCACCGGCTTACAAGTCATTGGTCAGAATGGTCCAATAGCCGTTCCTCCTGCACAAAAAATGGACATTGGCAGCGATGGCACTATCAGCATTGTGCCCTTAGGTGCAAATCCAAATGCCTTAGTCGTTCTTGATCGAATCAAAATGGTTGATTTACCTGAAAACACTATTGCGAAGAAAACAGATGGCTTAATTCATACCCAAGATGGTCTGCCACAACAAGCCAGTGCAAATGTCAGTCTTGTGCAAGGCGCACTTGAGAGCAGTAATGTCAATTCAATTCAAGCAATGGTTGAAATGATCGAGCTGTCAAAGAATTTTGAATTACAAAGCAAGGTGATGAAAAGTGCGAATGAACTCTCTGGGGTCAGTGCAAAACTTATGCAAATGTCATAAACGCATAGCGTTAATTTGCTGTTATCCACACCTGCGGTTATTAACAATCAAACAAGGAAATTATCATGACAGAACGTGCCTTATGGGTAGCCAAAACTGGACTCGATGCCCAACAAACAAGAATGGCAGTTATTTCAAATAACTTAGCTAACGTAAACACCACTGGATTTAAAAAATCTAGGGCAATATTTGAAGATTTAATTTATCAAAATATTCGTCAAGTAGGTGCTCAATCTAATCAAAACAACACCTTACCCTCTGGTCTACAGCTGGGTACAGGTGTAAAAACTGTCGCTACAGAAAAAATTCATAGCCAAGGCAATATTCAACAAACGGGCAATGATTTAGATGTCGCAATTAGTGGGCGTGGTTTTTTTCAAATCCAAATGCCCAATGGCGATATCAATTACTCCCGCGATGGCTCTTTTAAGCGTGATGCCGCAGGGCAGTTAGTTACCTCGGGGGGCTTAGTGTTAAACCCGCCCATTACCATTACGCCAACCGCCTTAAGTATTACCATTGGCAGCGATGGCACGGTATCAGAGTTACAACCTGGCAACGCTACGCCTGCGGTCGTTGGTCAGATCCAGACCGCTAACTTTATCAATCCTACTGGCATGGAACCCATTGGTGAAAACTTATATCGCGAATCCGCCGCCAGCGGCCCACCCATTGTGGGCGTACCAGGACAGAATGAATTTGGCGCGTTAATGCAGGGCTCATTGGAAACATCTAATGTGAATGTGGTAGAAGAATTGGTCAGCATGATAGAAACGCAGCGCGCCTATGAAATGAACTCAAAAGCCATTTCCACCACAGATCAAATGTTGTCTTATATAAATCAACAACTTTAACGTGGAATAAACTCATGAATGCGTCCTTATTAGGTGTTTTTACACTCGCATTATTAACGTCAGCATGCGCACCGCTTCCCCCCCAGCGTGATCCAGCCTTTGCGCCCGTTGCTCCTGCCGACTTAAGACCCCCCACACAAAATAGTGGTGCTATTTATCAATCGGGATTTGATATGCGCTTATTTGAAAATATCGCGGCCTTTCGTGTGGGTGATATTTTAACGGTCAAATTACAAGAAAAAACGCAAGCGCAAAAAAATGCAGATTTAAATTCCA
>CAJAQT010000126.1 GCA_903944165.1 uncultured Methylococcaceae bacterium
ATTCCTTTTTTATAATATATCAATAATTTTTTATGAGAAAGCCATGCCGGTAATGGTGCGAACTTGATTCTCGCGCTCAAAATTCGCAAGCCATTCGTACAAGGTCTTATCAGTCTTGAACTGACCTAACGAGATGCCCGATTGATGCGCCCAACGACAATTCAGCAACGCTTTGCGCCCATGTTATAAAGCATTCAGTTAACTTACTAGGGTCGAGCCGCGTTGTACCCCTGCGATGCAATCGTGCGAGGGGATACCGTTCTCTAGCACTATCCATTTGCGCTGCCAATCTTGCTTTTCTTTGCTAAACGTTTCTATGGCTTCCCAGCCTTCCATGCCGTTGATAATCGCGCATATCGTCAAAATGATAATATCGATCAGTTTATGCCTCTTATGCCTTTCTATACGTGGGTCTTCGTGAGTATCTCATTTTTAGACCAATTTATATGAATGGGCCCTGCTGTTTAGCCCCCATTCTTTGGAAAAGAGACGGATTAGTGACACAATATTAACCTGTAGTTGGTAATTTTTTCACCCTCACCTCTGGAAATAAACGATGATTTTTAAGCAACTTTTTGACCAAGAAACTTGGACTTATACCTATTTAATTGCTGATGCTATCAGCAAAGAAGCAGCATTAATTGATCCTGTTAATACCCATATTGAAGCCTATATCGCGTTATTAGCACAGCATGATTTACATCTAAAGTATGCGCTAGAAACGCATGTTCATGCTGATCATATTACCGCGAGCGGTTTATTGCGTCAGCGTTTGGGTACACAAACTGCGGTTAGTCAGTTATGCGGCGCTGAAACTGCTGATATTCAGATTATAGATGGGGATATTTTTCGCTTAGGTGATCTTGAGCACATTAAAGTCATCGCTACACCTGGCCATACTACGGGTAGCGTGTCATTTCTGTGGCGTGATCGTGTTTTTACTGGCGATGCTTTGTTAATTGCTGGCTGTGGCCGTACTGATTTTCAAGGCGGCGATGCGGGTGCGTTATACGATGGTATTACGCAACGCTTATTTACCTTGCCTGATGAAACCTTGGTTTATCCTGGACATGATTATCAACAACGTTGGGTAAGTTCTATTAAGCAAGAGCGAACCAGCAATCCTCGTTTAGCTAATAAAACGCGTGCGGAGTTCATTGAAATTATGATGAATTTACAGTTACCCAAACCCCGCTTAATTGATGAGGCTGTGCCTGCAAATCGTTACTGTGGTTTAGATGAAAAGGAGCGTCAAGATGCTCTTGTTGCACGGGATATTGAACGTCCTGTGCGCATTACGTCAAGCATTCAAACAATGTTAACTGAAGTTAAAAGTATGATTACTGAAGTCTCGGTAACGACCGCAAGTAAATTACTTGCTGAAGGTCAGTTAGTGCTGTTAGACGTAAGAGAAGAAAGTGAGTTTGCAGCAGGTCATATTGATCATGCCCTCTTATTACCTCGTGGTGTATTAGAGTTTAAATTAGCTCAAGTACCCGAATTGGCAGATAAATCTAAAGCTGTGTTAGTGTATTGTCGCACCGGAGGACGTTCTGCAATGGCTGCACAAACCTTACAGCAGTTTGGCTATAACAATGTGTTATCAATGGCGGGCGGTTTTGAAGCTTGGCAACAAGCGCAGGGCTAATACGGCGGCTTAATTAATAAAAAATTATAATTTTTCGGAGAGAGACACATGACTCAATCACATCATAGTATCGTTATTGTTGGTGGTGGCGCTGCGGGCGTCGCGGTTGCTAATACTTTGTTACGTCAACAAGCTCAGCTGGATATTGCCTTAATCGAACCTTCTGAGGTGCATTATTATCAACCTGGCTTTACCATTATTGGCGGCGGTGCTTACACCATGAAGCAAACTTGTCGCCAAGAAAAAGATTTACTAAATCCTAAAATACATTGGCTTAAAACCTTTGCAGAGAGCTTTCAGCCTGATGCCAAGACCGTTACCCTTCGTGATGGCGCTGTTGTTTCGTATGACTATTTAGTTGTTTGTCCGGGCTTACAATTAGACTGGGATAAAATCAGTGGCTTACGCGAGACTTTAGGTAAAAATAAGGTGTGCAGCAATTATTCGCCTGAGTTTGTTGAATACACTTGGGAGTGTATTCAGCAGGCAGAGTCAGGGACGGCTCTTTTTACTCAACCTCCTATGCCTATTAAATGTGCGGGTGCGCCTCAAAAAATCATGTATCTAGCCGCAGATCGATTCCGTAAAAAAGGCATTTTAGCTAACTTCTCAATGGAATTTCATACGGCTGGCCCTACTATTTTTGGTGTCCCTTTTTTTGCCAAGGCGTTAATGAAAGTGGTTGCTGAGTATGGTATCACGCCACATTTTAATAGTAATTTAATTGCCGTTGATGGCCCCAATAAAACCGCAACTTTTGTTGAAACAGATAGCGAAGGCAATACGCAGGAAATCACTAAAAGCTTTGCTATGCTGCATGTCACACCCCCCCAAAGTGCGCCTGATTTTATCAAACAAAGCCCGTTAGCTAACGCAGCTGGTTGGGTGGATGTTAATGACAAAACTTTGCAACATAATCGTTTCACTACTATTTTTGGCTTAGGCGACGCCTGCTCCACCAGCAATGCTAAAACGGCTGCCGCTGTGCGTAAACAAGTGCCTGTCGTGGTGGATAATATTTTAGCTGCGATGGCAAATCAAGCCATGCGTGAAGGCTATGATGGCTATGGTTCTTGTCCCTTAACCACGTCTTTAAATACCGTGATGTTGGCTGAATTTGCTTATGGCGGCAAAGTAACGCCCTCGTTTCCGTTGTTTGATCCTAGAAAAAATCGTTATCTTTGGTGGCTAGGCAAAATTATAGGCTTCCCGTGGTTATATTGGCAGATCATGTTAAAAGGCTATCGAATTGATATTCCCCATGTTGCCTGGTATGCAGAGCGTTTTACTAAAGAAGAGTAATTGACAGCGTTAGAAAATTCTAAGCCAACCTCACATTAAGACTGATTATATGAATTCAGCATAATAAAATAAGGTTAATTAGGATGAAAGTGGCGTTAGTCACAGCTAAAGCCACTTTCACTTTATCTAAACAGGCTAAGAAACTTGTAAAGTTTACCTAACGTTAAGCCCTCTATTTCTATAACTTATGTTAAAAAACTATTTACACTCTTTTCAATTTAATATGTTTTTCCCCATCCTGACTTGGCTAAAAACATACCAACGTCAGGAGTTAAGTGATGATCTCTTTGCAGGGATTATTACCGCTATCTTACTGGTACCACAAGGCATTGCTTATGCTATTTTGGCAGGTTTGCCACCGCAATTAGGGCTTTACGCAAGTATCTTACCGCCCATTGCGTATGCTATTTTTGGCACCAGTCGCACGCTTTCAGTGGGCCCCGTCTCTATTGCTGCAATTATGATTGCTGGCGCACTATCCGCCCCTGAAGTTGTGGCCTTAGGTGATACGGTAACCAGTGCCTTACTGTTATCAACAATTAGTGGTCTGTTATTGTTAACGATGGCGCTGTTACGTTTAGGTGGCTTAGTTAATCTTATTAGCCATCCCGTCTTAGCTGGCTTTACCAGTGGCGCCGCATTATTAATTATTGGCAGCCAAATACCGTCCTTACTTGGCTTAAGCTCGCCTCAATGTGGTTTCACATTAAGTTGTTATCTACACTATGCTTCTACTATTCATCTGCCAACCCTGTGGCTAAGTTTAACGTCCTTAACGTTACTGATTTTTTTTGGTCAGCCGATTTCTTTTTTATTAAAAAAAGCCCAACTCCCTTTAACATTAATCACCGCCATCAGTAAATGTGGGCCGTTATTAACCGTTATTTTAGCCAGTGTTGCGGTCGCGGAGCTTGATTTAACCGCATCTCACGTTGCCGTTGTGGGCCAGGTGCCGGCGGGCTTCCCCAGCTTATCTATTGATTTTATTGCGTTGGATAGGTTGCATGTGTTGTTCCCATTTGCGGCATTTATTGCCTTAATTGCGTATGTAGAAAGCGTTGCCATTGCCAAAGTTACCGCTAATTTGCGAGGACAAAAAATATCTCCAAATCAAGAGCTCATTGCTCTGGGTATGGCAAATTTAGCCTCGGCAATTTCCTGTGGCATGCCCGTTGCCGGTGGTTTCAGTAGAACCATGGTGAATTTTTCTGCAGGTGCGCGCACCCAAATGGCGATGCTGATTGCGGCTAGTTTTTTAGCACTCGCGGTGATTTTTTTTAGTCCTTGGTTTGCTAATATTCCCAAAGCCGCCTTAGCGTCTATTATTTTAATGGCGGTGTATCGCTTAGTCAGAATTCGTCATATTGTGCATACTTGGCAGTATGACAGCGCTGATGGTAAAGCTGAAAGCGCCACCTTATTGGGCGTGTTATTGTTTGGCATCGAAGAAGGCATTATGGTGGGTATGCTATTAACTTTATTTTGTTATTTACGCCGCGCAAGTCATCCCCATATTGCAATTGTTGGACGAGTTCCTGAGACCGAACATTTTCGTAATGTTAATCGCCACAGCGTGGAAACCTGGCATCATTTGTTATTAGTGCGCATTGATGAAAGCATTACGTTTACTAATATCAATTTTATTGAAGAATTTTTAGAGTCGCAGTTACAGCGTCGTCCCGATATTCGCCATATTATTTTAATTTTTACATCAGTAAGTGATATTGATACGACGGCACTTGAAGCCTTGATATTATTTAATCAAGCCGTTCAGGCGAAAAATATTAGTTTAAATATCGCTGAAGCTAAAGGACCTGTGCTGGATAAATTACAAAAAACGGATTTTGTTGATGCCTTAAAGCCTGGCAAAGTGTACTTTAGAACTGAAGATGCTGTGAAAGCTTTAGGTTAGGTTTAACTTACGCTAAAAGCTACTCAGTTTCTTAACAACGGTAAGCCTATAACTTACCTTACTTGAAACCTTGTGATTTTTTGGAAACTTTACCCATGTTAAAACGTCTACTTATTCTGCCTTTAAGCTTATTGTTTAGCGTTAGCTTGCCTATTCTGGCTGAAAGCCAAGCTGATACCTCTATGAGTCGCACAGTATTACTGGAAAATTCTGTCGCGATGCCTGAGCATTTTAATTCAAAAGTTACCCGTGTTGTTTTCCCACCTGCCTTTAAAACACCCGCGCATACTCATGACGGCCCTGGCCCTAGATATGTTGTTAAAGGGGCGTTAAAAGTTATCGAAGGTAACAAAACCGCTCTCTATAAAGCTGGGGATGTGTTTTGGGAAACAGGTGAGTTAATGTCTGTGGAAAATCTCTCTAACGCACCTGCTGAATTAATTTTATTTGAAATGTTGCCTGTAAAATCTGTTAACAGTCATTAAGGTAACCGTCCCCACACCAAAAAATTGATTGAGCAATGCCCGACACTAAAGCAACGCTAAGCAACTAACAGTTTTATCAAAAAAAAACCGCGCATGAATAAACTCACTCGCGGTTTTTTTATGCTTGCAACAATAAAAAATTAACGGTTTGGTGTTACTACAAATTGATTCAACAGTTTAGGACGACGTTTATTTATTTCAACACTGTTGGTTTGCATGTCTTCAATTGAATAAGGTTGGATACCGTAAGTGGTCACTTTTAAGTTTTGGGTATCTGGCGCAATATCAAAACGCGTCCAACCAAAATTAAATAATGCACTGTAACTACCTTTGGTTAATTTAGCGTGGATATGTTCGTTATCATTTAAACCCACGGGGCTATAGCCTAATGGCGTTAATTGCGCATCAACAATACCTGTCATTGCGGCATCTTTTATTGCCATAGGTAATTGATTAAATGCTGCTAAATCGCTTACGCCTACCGCGCCATACAGTTGCGACAAAATAGCATTACCGTTAGGTATTGCTCCTAATATTTCAATTACTGACACACCAAAGGCGGGCGCATAACCCACTGAACCTGTACTGATATCAAACGCTGAAGTTTTTATTTGCGGCGCAGCTAAGGGATTACCTACGGTGACTAAAGCATTTAATACCTCTTCACGACGTTGGTAAGTTAAATCATTGACCAACGAGCCGTGAATATCGGCACTGATAAAGACAACATTTTGAATCGCGTTTTCATCGATAAAACGTAAGAGCTCTGAACGCTCTGAGGCATAACCTTCAAAACGATCTGAGGCAGCAAGCACGCCCATGTTTTGGATCGGCTCGGGTACGGCTATAAATTTCCATAGAACATTATCAGTTTGTGCGGCTAATAAATCAGCTTTCAAACGCTCTAATTGCGCTTTACCTAGCATAGTACGGGTGCTTGCTGGTGTTGTTGCATCAAACGCTTGTGCAATAAACCCACCAATTTGTTGTGGGTCAGTCGTGTCAGCAACGCCTGGCAATTCTGTATCTCGGAAAGAACGCGCATCTAGCATATAAATTGCGGCAGTTTTTCCATAACGTTGTGTACGATAAAGGTCTGGGCGACCATCTGTTAACGCATCGCCCACAACTGGATACGTTTTATCTGCAATGGCATTGTATTCAGTGAACGCTTGTATGCCGCTTTTATATAAACCTGACTGATTAACTAAACCTGTTGTTTCTGACAAATAAGGAAATGCTGAGGCTAATGCGCCACCTGCAAAATCATTTTTTACTTCATGATCATCAATTATTGCAAAAATAGAGACGTCTTTTTGCAATTTGGCAAAGCTATTTATGCCAGCATGACGGCTATACACTTCTTTATGTTTTAGGCGGTAATCATTAAGTGTGAGTGCTTGTTCAAGCGGTACGTCTGGGGTTGGGTAATCAGCATAAATAGTGTCACCCAATTTTATAAAGAAATTTAATTCTTTTGCTGGAATATTTTTAAGTGCGGGATAAGGTGCTAATTCACCTCGCCAATCACCTGTCACACCAAAGCTTAAGCCTATATTTTCTGCCTGTTGATCAGGTGCGGTGGTAAATTGACCGGTTAAACTAAGACCATCTGCGGTGCTGACCTGATAGCTGTACTGTTGTCCTGGTTGCAAATTATCCACAGTGATTTTAGCTGGAATTAAAGGATCAGCAACCGTGACAGTTTGTTGATCAACAACTAGCTTACCGCTGTTTACCTGAAATTTTACTTCGCCTTTACGATTACATCGCGCCCACAAAACTGTTGATGTTGAGCTTGTGTCGCCACTTGAAATACCATTGGGTAAGCCTGCTAAAACATCAACGGCTGCGGCGGCAAATCCTAAGCCTGGTTGCATGATAGCCGCTAATCCTAGCCCTGCTAAAAAGTGATTTACTTTCATTTGTTTGCCCATTTAATTAAAAAAAAAGAATAGTCAACATAACGAATTTACATGAAGTAATGATGACACTAACGCTGCGTTTACCTTCCCTTTTGTGTACTTAACAAGCATTGGAGTAAATCTACGCGCCGCGCCATTTATTAATATGAAAATATGAATAGTTAGTTACTAGGTAAAAACTTAAGTAACCACGCGGCAAAATTTTCGCGATTACGTGAACAAATAATCACTTTACCGCGTCCAGAAAATTTTAATACCATTCCTTCGCCACTGGTAACGCTGTTCACCAGCTGACCCAAAAAGCCTGAGTTCTGCGTAGTAATAGATATTTCATGATGTAATTGACTGTCCCATGCCACAACATGAGCGTTATCTATAATAATATCTTTTCCTGGCTCAACATCTAACACAAAACTTGAGCCGAAACCTGATACCGCTAGCTTTCCTGTGCCAGAGGCTTCACAGATAAAAAAGCCCCCCGTTTGACCAAATAATGCGTTGCCGATGCCTTGTGTCCGCACATTTAAATTAACCCCGTCTTCGGCAGCAACGAAAGCCCCATCGGTTAACATATAGCTGTGCACACCTACGTCTAAGATGTCTATCGCGCCAGGTAAGGTCGGTGATAATAAGCAATCTCCATCTCCTTGCGTTGCTTGGATATGTTGTTGAAAAAATGATTCACCATTAGCAAAACGTCGCATTAAGGCACTGCCTAAGCCACCTGTCATTTTTCCTTTTAATTCTAAGGTTTTCTCCATCATGACCATGGCATTGGATTCACAATAGATTTTTTCCCCGTATTTAAGACTGACATGCAAAAAAGGATCAATGTCCCCCGTTACTGTAAATGTTGTCATACTCGCTTCTCCTTAAAATTGAATGTGCTGTGCAGTTAACCAAAAAGACCCGCAGCGTCAGTTTTTGTTTACTGCACAATGGGATTATTATGCCAATATCGTCGTGCAATTTCACGATAAGCATGCAATTGCATGTGCTTATTGTTAAATTCTACGCTTATCGCCCCCTGCTCTGCGGTGTTTAAATACGGAATGTTCAGCCGTTGATAGCGCTGTGTCACGTGCGCGTGAGGATGACCAAATTGACTGTGAAAGCCAGCCGGTATTAAGATCATTTGAGGCGCTACTGTCGTTAAAAAATCCACTGTTGAGGACGTTTTACTACCATGATGCGGGGCTATTAATAGTTGTGCGCGTAATTGCTGTGGCGATTGCTCAATTAAACTTCTTTCGGCTTCTGCTTCAATGTCACCAGTCAGTAATGCTGAACCTTCAGCAGAGTCAATTTTTAATAAACATGAATTGTTATTGCTCGTATGGCTTGACCATGCGGGTGCTAATACGGTGAAACTTACGTCATCCCAAACCCATTGCTGACCTGTTTGGCATACTGTTGCCCGATAAGGTATTAATTGCGTAGGACTACGGGTCATTAATTGCTGCGTCGGCATGCTGTTTAAAATAGAGGCTAACCCGCCCCGATGATCATTATCACCATGACTAATTATTAATGTATCAAGCTGTTGAACACCCTGACCCTGTAAAAAAGGCAATACCACGCTTTTACCTTGATCACTGTCTTTGGAAAATTTTGCACCCGTATCAAATACCAACCAGTGGGCTTGTGTATTGACTACTATTGATAAACCTTGTCCAACATCCAATAACGTTAAGGTAAATCGCCCCTTATCAAGGCTAGTGATGCGCGGAAAAAATAAAGGCAAACAGAGCAAAACGCCTGACCACCGATTGGGTATGCCCTTGGGCGCAAGTAATAAAAGACAACCTAAGCTGGCTAATAACACACTCCAAAGTGGTGGGGCGGGTTGATTTATGGTCGCATACGGCAAGTTTGCTAACTCTCCTAAATAAAGTAACAGTACATCCATGACATTATTTAATAGCGCAAAAATGTATTCACTGACAGTGGGGAATATGCCCATCACTAGGACTGCAAAAAAAGTGATGGGAATAACCACAACACCAATCATTGGTTCGGCAATAATGTTAGCAATCAGTGCAGTGAATGTAATGCTATGAAAAAAATACACCAGTAAGGGCATTAACCCTAAACTGGTTGCCCAATGAATTCGTAAGGCATTTATCCAAGCATACGCTGAAGTGCCTAAACGCCCGGCGACCGTATATATAATTAACGCGACCGCTGCAAAAGATAACCAAAAACCTATCGAGGCAACCGCAACAGGATCAATTATTAATACCATCAATAAGGCCAGTGCTAAGGTGCTAAAAACCTGAATGTGGCGCTGAAAGACCAAGGCAAACAAGACCACGCTTAACATGATTACTGCACGTAAAGTAGGAATAGAAAAGCCTGCTAAAGCTGCATAACCATACCCTGCCAGTAAGCTCATGAGGGCGGCAACGCGTTGTGGCGACCAACGCAAGATACCAGAATATGCCCATAGTTTTGCGCTTAAAAAATACACTAAGCCTGCAATCAAGCTAATATGCGAACCTGAAATAACCATTAAATGGGTAGTTCCCGTGTTACGAAAAACGTCCCATTCTGCTTGACTGATGTGACTCCCGTCACCCAGTATTAAGGCGTAAAACACGCCATTAAGTTGATTTATTGTCGCTAATTGATCGCTTAAACGTTGCCGCCACATAGAAAAATTCCAGAGTGGGTTGTCTTGTCCAAGTAAGACGGGAGCTGGCGAGAGTCGCAACGAACCTATCGCGCCGATGCCTTCATGAAATAGTTTTTGCTCATAATCAAAGCCATGAGGATTAAGCGTGCCATGAGGTGTTTTTAATTTAACCTGTAACCGCCAATGCTGACCTGCTTTAAACGTAAACGCATGGGTGTAGACGTGCACACGAATTTTTTGTGGCATACCATAAACACGTGGTTGTACCAAAAAATCAAAGTGCACTGCCTTAGTTTGTTGAATGGGCAAGGTATCAATAACGCCTGTTAAAGACACCTCAATACCATCTAAGGCATTAGGTAAGCGATCGGCTAATTTTATGTGGGCATAACTCAACGTCCACATGATGCCCATGACTATCACTGCAATTCGCCAGTGTCTGCGCCAGAGTATAGGTATCAATAAGATGCCCCCTAATATTAACCAACTAGGCTCTGGCAACTCAGCCAGTTGCTGTATCAGGACAAGCGCAATTAATAAGCCACTCGCGATTAACATCACACGTTAATTCGTCTTTCTTGCCGTCCATTTTTTTATCACGGAATAGCGCCAAAGGGCATTAATTCCAAAATACCCCACACATGAGCTAACACTTGCTAGCACCACACAGCCCAATAAAAAAGGCTCCCAAGTATTCGATAAGCCTGACATGAGTCCGTCAATTGAAAAATCAAAAGCCGCAGTAGGTACGGTACCTTGCATCAGCAGTAAACCGACACGATAAGCAAAATAAAATAATGGCGGTATTGTTATCGGATTTGAAACCCACACCAGCATCAGTGATACAGGTAAATTTGCTCGGTAAAATAAGGCTGCGGACGCAGCAAGTAACATCTGTCCAGGCACTGGAATCCAACATGCAAATAAGCCAATGGCAAATGCTTTAGCGATTGAGCGACGGTTAAAATGCCAAAAATTAGGGTCATGAAGCTTATCCCCAAAAAACTGTAAGTGCTTATGATTTTTTATCCACTCTGAATCTGGTGTTATTTTTTTTAATATTTTTTTAGGCATTTTTTCCGTCCGCTCAACGTAGAATGATTACTTTAGCAGTTTTTTACGACAAGCATGCTAAGAGACACACGCGATTAATGATGATTTTATAATAAGCTTGCTATCATGATAATTTACAATTACACACGCTATCATACTCAAGCTTCAGGTTGTTACTTCATGATGTTAGCCAACAATTCTCATTATGACTATCGTGGAAAATATGAAGTTCAATGGCCTTAGCCATTGGTTAAAAAGGCTAAAGCCTTTTTACTCCTGCACTGCCATAATGAGAAATGCTAAATATGCAGTGAAAACATACTGCTTTTAGTCTATCTGCTAAAATAATCTTAGGAGGATTATATGTTAAAAAAATGTCTACGTTGGCTGCTTAGCGTTATTTATCGTGTTGAAGTTAAAGGCTTGGATAATTACCATCAGGCTGGCAAACGAGTATTAATCATCGCTAATCATACCTCGTTTTTAGACCCCTTGCTGTTGGGTGTGTTTCTGCCTGATGCCATTACTTTTGCGATTAATACTCACATTTCACAACGCTGGTGGTTAAAACCTTTTTTAAGATTAGCGCAGGTTTTCCCTATGGATCCTACGCAGCCTTTATCCCTTAAAAATCTTATCCATCATTTACAAAACAATGAGTCTAAAACAGTTATTTTTCCTGAAGGACGCATCACGGCTACTGGCTCATTAATGAAAATTTATGACGGCACCGGTATGGTTGCCGATAAAGCTAACGCTATTATTTTGCCCATTCGTATTGAAGGTGCGCAATACACGCATTTTTCTAAACTGCATCGCTTACTTCGTTTACGTTGGTTCCCTAAAATAACCCTACATATTTTACCTCCCACACAACTTAATGCTAATACGCATGATGCAGGTAAAAACAGACGTAAATCAACCGGTCACAGACTAAACGACATCATGACAGAAATGATGTTCGCCACCAGTCATTATCAACAAAATCTCTTTAGCGCATTTCTTGAAGCAAAATCAATTCATGGTGGTGGTCATCTTATTGCTGAAGACCTTGAGCGTCGCCCTGTCTCTTATAACCAATTAGTGATCATGAGCTTAGTGCTAGGTGATTTAATTAAACATAACAGCCAGTCAGGTGAAATCATTGGCCTAATGCTGCCCAACTCAGTAAAAACCTTAGCTGTATTATTAGGCTTACAATTACATGGTCGGGTGCCGGCAATGCTTAATTATTCAACTGGCTCTGTAAATATGATGTCAGCATGTCAAACGGCTAAAATTACCACTGTTGTTACTTCACGCAAATTTATTGAATTAGCAAATCTTAGTGCTGAGGCAAAGGTATTAAGCGAACATTTCATCGTTCTCTATTTAGAAGAACTCGCCTCTTCAGTTACTTTTATAACTAAAGTAAGTGCTTTTTTACGCAGCAAAACAATTGCTTTTTGGTACGATGAAAAGGCAATTAAACCCGATAGCCCTGCTGTTGTGTTATTTACTTCTGGCTCAGAAGGCACGCCCAAAGGCGTTGTTTTATCTCACAGTAATATCTTAGCCAACCATAAACAAGTTGCCGCACGGATAAGTTTCACACCTCAAGATATAGTGCTTAACTTCTTGCCTATGTTTCATTCTTTTGGCTTTACCATTGGCACGTTGCTACCTGTGCTTAACGGCATGAAAACATTTTTTTACCCAACCCCCCTGCATTTTAGTGTTATTCCAGAAATTGCTTATGAAATAAGTGCAACCATTATGTTTGGTACGAATACTTTTTTTGCTGCGTATGGTAAAAAAGCACATCCTTATGATTTCTATAGTTTACGGTATGTTGTCGCGGGCGCAGAAAAGCTACAAGACTCTACGCGTCAATTATGGCAGGATAAATTTGGCATTCGGCTGCTAGAAGGTTACGGCGCAACAGAAACAGCGCCTGTTGCTGCGGTTAATACGCCCATGGATTATAAGGCCAATACCGTAGGTCGCTTATTACCTGCACTGAACTATCGTCTTGAAGCTATCGAAGGTATTCACGATGCGGGTAAATTACATGTTTCTGGCCCAAATATTATGCTGGGTTACCTACAAGCAAACCAACCAGGTCAACTTAAAGAAACTTCTTCAATCTATGGCAAAGGCTGGTATGACACTGGAGATATTGTGCATATTGATGAAGATGGCTTTGTGAGTATTCGCGGGCGTAGCAAACGCTTTGCCAAAGTTGGTGGTGAAATGGTGTCATTAATGGCAGTTGAACAATTAGCCATTACAATGTGGCCGAACAGTTTGCACGCCGCGATTAGCCTACCTGATGCTAAAAAAGGCGAACAAATTATTTTAATAACAAGCCAACACGATGCCACGCTAACAATGCTTTCTCAGGCTAACAAAGGTATCAGCGGTATTTTACTTCCTAAAAAAATCCTCATCGCTGACGCAATTCCTGTCATGACTACGGGTAAAACTGATTACCCAACCCTCACTGCATGGGCTGTACAGCAGCTGTAAACATTTTCATCTACATACCTAAACATTACCCATGAATAAGCATATTTATCCGTTATTGATAGCACAATTTTTATCTGCCTTAGCTGATAATGCCATCTTATTCACGGTTATTGCCATCGTTATGGACTCCCATAATGACAGTTGGTATATACCTGCCGTGCAAAGTGCATTTACCTTATCTTATGTTGTGCTCGCGCCTTGGGTAGGGGAACTTGCTGACACTCATATCAAATCCCATATTTTATTTATTGCAAATATAATCAAAGCATTGGGAGCAATATGCTTATTAGTCAATATTGAACCCATTATTGCCTATTGCATCGTTGGTGTGGGCGCAGCTATTTATAATCCAGTGAAATATGGCATTTTGCCTGAATTGGCTGAACATCACTATTTGATTAAAGCGAATAGCTTAATGGAAGGCTCAACGATTTTAGCTATCTTACTTGGCATGTTACTGGGTGCAAAAGCTGCCGATTACTCAATACCTTTTGCGTTAATTGGATGCCTTAGCCTATTTTTAATTTCAGCTTTTGTCACGACCTTTTTACCCAAAGGCACCATAAAACCAGTAACTAAACATTCCAAAATCAGTGCTTTTTGCACTGAAATTAAAGCTATATTCACCATCAATGGCGCAACATTTACTATCTTAGGTGGCGGCTTATTTTGGCTAACTGCCGCCACCTTACGCGTTATACTTATTGTTTGGGCACCACTGATTTTATTGATGAAAAATGCTACTGAAATAGCTGAATTAACTTTTTTTCTTGCCATCGGCATCATTATAGGGTCAGCAATTGTACCTAAATTAATTCCTCTTGAAAAAATTGCACGCACTCGATTAGCGGCTTATTTAATGGCTATTTTTATTATTATGCTATCGCTAACACATGATCTGTGGTCGTCCCGCGGCATATTATTATTAATAGGTATGGCAGGAGGCATTTTTATTGTCCCGATCAATGCTCAATTACAAGAAATAGGACAAAAAAGCTTTGGCAGTGGTAGAGCAGTTGCACTACAAGGTTTTTTTAATAATGTTGCGATGTTAATGGGGGTCGGCTGTTATTCTTTCATTACCTCAAAAGGAGTTGATCCAGTAATGGCCATGTTATTACTAGGTTTTTTTGTCATCATTGGCACGCTGCTGATTTCATTAAGTTTACCTAAGCATCCAACATGCACACTTGCGAAGCGTTAAGTACACGCTTTTGGGGTGTAAAACAGGGCTACCAAAGCTATTGGCGTAATAGCACGAAAAAAGCTGAAGATTTTTTACTCCAATAATAAAGTTGGTCGCTTAAAAACAGAAAATAGTGTGTCTATTTACTATGATTGACTAAACACTAGTGGATAGTCATAATCAATTTAATTTAACTTTATGAGTGTAACTATTATGACTAATCCAATTATTTTTACCGATAATGCCGCAGAAAAAGTAAGTAATTTAATTGCTGAAGAAGGCAACGATAATCTTAAATTGCGTGTTTATGTGACGGGTGGTGGTTGTTCGGGATTCCAATATGGCTTCACCTTTGACGAAGAAATCAATGAAGATGATACCCGCGTTAGCAACGGTGGCGTAACCGTATTAATTGATTCTATGAGTATTCAATATTTAGCAGGTGCTGAAGTCGATTACAAAGAAGATTTATCAGGTGCGCAGTTTGTGATCCGTAACCCAAATGCGACAACTACCTGTGGCTGCGGCTCTTCATTTTCTGCATAAACGTCAACAAGGATTGTGCACGGTTAAAAATCTAACCAAGCAAGCTAATCTAATCTAGGCAAAAAAAGGTTCTCTGCTTTCGGTACGAGAACCTAATTAAAAATCCTCGCAATAGCGATACATTACGCAACAACTCTATGGGACAACTTGCTAGAGTTAACCTCTCGTCCTGAACCTGTCGAAGGGCTCACCACGAGCGGCTTAACCTTTAAGTTGGTAGCCCTTATTTCTAAAGATAAATCCCACCTAAAATAACCGCTGTCTTTGCACCTGTGACAGCTTGCATCGCTACAGGTTTATGCAACAGAGTTTGCCGTGCCAACCAAGCAAATGCCATTGCTTCCACATGATCTGGATGCACGCCAAAAGCTTCGGTTGAACTCATTGTGCATGCTGGCGCGTACCGATTAAGCAACTCTGCTAATAACGTCATTAAATAAGTATTATGCACACCGCCACCACAAACAAGTAGCTGCTGTGTTGCAGGCGCATAGTCTCTGATTGCAGCAACGATTGTGGTTGCCGTCAACCAACATAAACTGGCTTGAATATCTGCGGGAGTGCCCGCTACGTGCGTTAGTTTTTCATGTAACCACGCATAACTAAAATACTCTTTTCCCGTACTTTTGGGCGGCGGCAATGCAAAATAACTATCCTGCATGAGCTGCTTAACCCACGGATAATTAATTATGCCTGTTGCTGCCCATGCACCCTCCACATCATACGCACTGTTCGTATGCCGCTGCACCCAATAATCCATTAAAGTGTTACCCGGACCCGTATCAAAGCCTAGCACCACCTCAGACACTGCCGCTGGCAACACGGTAATATTCGCAATTCCGCCAATATTAACGACACACCGAGACTCGCCTGCTTGTTGAAATACAGCCTGATGAAATGCAGGAACTAAGGGCGCACCCTGCCCACCCGCAGCAATATCTCTACGCCTAAAGTCAGCAACAGTCGTAATGCCTGTGCGTTGGGCAATTATATTTGGATCGGCAATTTGTAAGGAAAAATGATACGGCGCATGGGGGGCATGGTACACCGTTTGCCCATGACTACCGATTGCTTTAATCGCTGCTGCCGGTACCTTAGCCTTAGTGATTAAGGTCTGTACGGTGCGGGCAAATAATTCTCCAAGCGCTGCATCTAAGGCACCATAATCTAGTAAGGAAATTACCGCATCAGCTTGACTTAGCTGTTGAATTTGGACTTTTAGTTGCTCAGAAAATGGACTGTAGGCAAAACTGTGCAAGCGCATGCGATTATCCGAGAAATCAACTAAGGCTGCGTCTATGCCGTCAAGACTGGTACCTGACATTAAACCAATGTAAAACTCAGGCATGATTGCTTTAACGTGTGATGGTTTGGTTTTTTGCCCATAAGGTACGCGCTTTTGCTGAATACAACTGCGCGAGAACTGGTTGTGCTTGCCCTTTAAAGTGCCCTAACGAACGACCATTTAAGGTCATTAAGTGGCGTGGTGCGGTTTGTTCTTCGGGGTTACGATGCTGTCCATCAACGCGAAACTCATAATGTAAATGAGGTCCAGTTGCCAAGCCCGTTTGTCCTACATAAGCAATAATGTCGCCCTGCTTAACGTCATCGCCTTGCAGCAAGCTGTCTTTAAAAGCAGATAAATGGGCGTATAAGGTTTCATAATGTTCGCCATGCTGAAGAATCATCACTTGACCATACCCGCCCTTTCTGCCGATGAAAGCAATATGCCCATCCCCCGCCGCTTTAACGGGCGTTCCTGTGCGTGCGGCATAATCCACCCCTTTATGAGCACGGATACGGTTTAAAATAGGGTGTTTACGATTAGCATCAAAAGGTGAACTAATACGCACATAATCAACGGGTGAACTTAAAAAGGCTTTACGCATCGCCTTTCCTTCGGGGGTATAGTAATTTACATTACCTTCAAGATCGCGATAATGCACCGCAGTTAAAGCGCGTCCTTTTGAAACAAACTCAGCAGCAATGACGTGTTCGTGATGACCTGATTGATACACTAACGTAAATTGATCACCACGATGCAAATCATTTGCAAAATCGATGTCCCAAGCAAAAATAGTAATTAACTGATCCATTAAGGCGCTGGAAATACCCGCATTTTGTGCTGCGGCAGTTAAGGTAGTAGTGATCACAGCATGAGCCGTCAATACCTCGCCTGAAGCCATTGATGTCTCTGTAGAGTCTGAGACCAATGGCGTATTACTAAGTGACGCTAAAGGTGGCTCAGAGGAACCAATATCATGAATAGTGCTTGCTTCAGAACTGATGTTGACTAACTTATTTTGCGAAGGTAAATGTGGAATTTTAGTTTCTTGCGCAACCTCTAACACATCTGAAGTAAGTGCTGGAGCATACGGATTGGCGAGCTTATTTTCTTCGAAATCATCAAGCTGTACATCTACAGTAGGCATTAACCGAGTCGTCACGCGATGCGCTTTAGACTGCGTAGAATGCGCTGTTGTGGTGTGTTTATTGGCTTTAGCTAGCTGCTGACGTGTACTACGCGAGGTGGTTTTATGATGCTGAACTAATTGCTTGCCGGCAAGATTTTTTGGGCTTTTTTTATCGCCCTTTAAAACGGCAATATGGGCTGAATCAGGTTTAGTTTTTTTGGTATTAATACGAGCTGAGGTCTGTTTTTTAAGCGGTACAACGGAGGAATGCTCAGTAAATTTAGCGGTGGTTTTTTTAGCAGCTTTTGCGACAGTTTTTTTACTCTGCTTAGCCACCACTTTTACCGTGGTCTTTTTTGCGGTGCCGTGAGCTGTTTTTGCGTCAACATGACTAGCAAAAACCGCCAAACTTACACCGACTAACAAGAAATTATAAAATTTATTTTTCACTGGGTAGTCTACGTTTTGAATGCGTATGCACGTGAATTGATATTAAGCTGGGTTCAATTGTAAGTGGTTTAACTGCGAATGGTCAAAGCTTAGTTGGTTTTAAAATAGCTAAAATAACCTATAAAACGCTTAGTTATTATCATAATCATGTCTTTTTACTAAAAACTTTACTATAAAAAACAGTACGATTGAAAGCAAAGCTCATGCGTTATCTAATACAGTTTTAAGCTCATATTCATTACATTAACGATAATTAATCTCTGCACGCAGCCCTTTTCCTAGTCTTGTTATACGCGTTAATAAGGCTTCAGCGGGTACGACTCGCCACGCATCGCTTAAGCGCAAGTTTACTTTTGCGTTAGCTCCTGTGTAATAAATTTCAATAGGGCAACGGCCTTGGTTAAAATCGGTAAATACTTCTGCTAATTGTTTAACTAACGCGGTACTTTTTGCACTATGCGTTGAAACATCTATGTGGATATAAATCGATTTAGCAAATTCTATTCTTGCTTGCTCAAGATCATGACATTTATCAACGGTTAAGCGTAAGGCATTGGTAAAGCTATCAATAGCTAATGCGCCCTCCATAATCACTAAGGTATCTTTGTTTAATAGCTGACGATATTTTTCATACACATCGCCAAATAGAGCGCACTCTAATTGCCCAGAGCGATCATCAAGCATCACAAAGCCCATTGTTTTACCATTTTTCGTTTGTCGCGTACGTACATCAATAATCCAACCCGCTACGCGAGCATTTAACGCACCTTTAGAACGATTGACCGTGTCTTGTAAAGCTGTAATTTTGCCATGCGTAAAGTGCGTTAATTCTGCCTCATAATGATCAATAGGATGTCCTGACAAATACAACCCTAAAATACTTTTTTCTGCGTCTAAGCGCTCTTGTTCTGTCCATGAAGGCACATCCGTTGAGTAAACTTCTAACGTACTTGTCTCAGTATTGTCAGCGACCGCACCTAGCAAACCAAATAAATCATTTTGTCCTGTTGCAATCATCATGTCATGCTGCTCAGCCACTTTTAACGCTACAGACAATTCAGCTAAATGACTGGCTCGACAGGGATTAAATTCATCAAAGGCACCTGCTTTTATTAAGGCTTCTAACACGCGTCGATTCACTTTTCGTAAATCCACACGTTTACATAAATCATATAAGCCTAAAAAAGCTCCGTGTTTATTGCGCTCACTCACCAAAGCTTCTTCAACGGCGGACTCACCCACACCTTTGATAGCACCTAAACCATAAACGATAGATTGTGACGCATTCACGGTAAATTTATGCTCAGATAAATTAACACTTGGCGGCAGAATGGTTAATTGCATCTGTCGACATTCTTCAATAAATATCACCACTTTATCAGTGTTATCCATATCAGACGAAAGCACCGCAGCCATAAATGCAGCGGGGTAATGGGTTTTTAACCACGCGGTTTGATAAGCAACCAACGCATAGGCGGCCGAATGACTTTTATTAAAACCATAGCCAGCAAACTTTTCCATCAGATCGAAAATATAGCTCGCAATTTTGATGTCAATAGCGTTTGCAATAGCACCTTGAGTAAATTTTTCACGTTCTTTAGCCATTTCCTCTGGCTTCTTTTTACCCATAGCACGACGCAACATATCAGCGCCGCCCAAGGTATATTGAGCGAGTTCACGCGCGATTTGCATGACTTGTTCTTGGTATAAAATAACGCCGTTGGTGGGTTTTAAAATAGGTTCTAGCCACGGATGTGCATATTCTGCTTTCGCGCCATGCTTGACATTGATGTAGTCATCAACCATGCCTGACTCTAATGGCCCAGGTCTAAATAACGCCACTAAAGCAATAATGTCATCAAAACAATCTGGCTTAAGTTTTTTAATCAGCTCCTTCATGCCGCGCGATTCAAGCTGGAAAACGGCCGTGGTTAAGCCTTTTTTTAAGAGTGCATAGGTTTTGTCATCATCGCGTGGAATAACAGTAATATCCACTAAGGCTTTATTGTGCAGCTGATTGTTTCGATTAATCGTTTGCAATGCCCAATCAATAATCGTTAAGGTGCGTAATCCTAAGAAGTCAAACTTGACTAAGCCAACGGCTTCAACGTCATCTTTATCAAACTGAGTGACTAAATTGCCGCCCCCTTCTTCACAATATAAAGGCGTAAAATCGGTTAACTTAGTGGGCGAAATAACTACGCCGCCTGCATGTTTA
>CAJAQT010000127.1 GCA_903944165.1 uncultured Methylococcaceae bacterium
AAGCAACCTTAACAGAATTAAGTGTGCCTGAAGCGTTGTTAGCGCAAGTAATGGATATTGCAGAAGGTGCGCGTAATGACGTATTGGGAAAATAACGCGTAATTAACTCACAAATAATAGGAGAACAAAGAGAGGATACTTTGTTCTCCTTTTTTTAGGTCAGTGAGGACGGCAGTGCAGTATTACGGGGTATTATTTTAGTGTTTAACTAAAATTTCTCCACGTCCCATTTCTGCCATATCACCGGCATAACGCTGTACCCGATTGAAGGCGGTTGCGGGCTCTGCAAAGCGTGAGTTTAAGGAGGCAAAGGCTTTAAACATAATCGGTAAAAAAGCTAAGGTATGGGTGCCGCAATCATTAAAACTGGCTGAAATGTATGGCGTATTCCAGAGTAATAAGGTGCCACGACGCATAGCATAGCCCACATGTCGACCTGTCGTACCCATGACTGCAATGGTGCCAGCTATCATGCGTGAGCCACAATAATCGCCAGTATTGCCTTCAATTAAAATCATGCCACGGCGTAAATGATCGCCTACGCGATCGCCAGCGTTGCCTTTAACTAAAATGAGTCCGCCTTTCATGCCCATTTTATTACCAGGTAAGGCTCCCCCTAAAAAATCGCCCGTATTGCCATTAATTTCAAGATAGCCTTTTTTCATTTCAGCACCTGCGTAAAGTCCCGTATTGCCATCCACTATTATGTTGCCTGCGGTCATGCTTAAACCCAAGTAAGCTCCCGCATCACCTTCGACAGTGATGCTGCCAAAGGCCAAGTCTTTACCAATAAAATCAAGTTTATCGAAACTATTTTTAATGATGATGTCGGCGCTATCGGTGCCTGAGATAGAAAATAACTCATCAACGCGGACAGTTTGTTTACCGCAGCGCAAAGGCATTGCGGCGATTTCTGTGGGTTCACATTCGTGTAAATGTTGACAAACTAATGGTGACATATCCACACGCTGATTGGGTCTTATTTTTAAGGTGAAGGTTAATGCACTCATGCCATAATCTCCTGTAAATGAAAGTGGAAGGGTCCCAATTTACCACCGTAATTGCCGGCACTGATGCGTTTAATGCCGTGTTGCTCGCCTAAAGCGCACACGGCTTCAATACCAACGCGCATGGCTAGATCAATGTCTGTTTTAGTTAAGCCATCGATGACGATTTCCATGACCGACTCAATATCAGCTGATAAATCGGTGTGAGTCATGCCTTTTAAAGTAGGGCAGAAAGCATCGTTGGTGGAGGCGTTTAAGGCTTTGTATTTGGAACCTACTTTTGAGCCTGAGCGCACCACGCCACCTGGAAATGGCATGATGACATTAGGGACTTTTCTCATGGCTTCGATAGCGGCTTCGCATGCGGCCAAGGCCTGTGGTTGTGAGGTGGCTAAGACTAAGAAGTTGCCACCGCCTATAGCTTCAACCTGACCGGTTGTAGCTTCGGTTAAAAACTCGCCGTCCATAACAGGAATACGCCAATAACGTTTTGTGGTGCTAGACGATTTGGCTAGGTTAGGATTAAGGCTAGTTTGATCGATAACTTTCGCAATTTGGAAGCCATCACCAAAATAGCGTAAATTTTTACCCAAAGGAATCTTGATGTCGCTTTCAATACCCGCAAATAATGCCGAGGTAGGCGAGGTTAATACGCATTGTCCCGCACGGGTTTCCAGCTGTTTTGCTAGTCCTTTGCCACCCATTGCAAAAATCAGTACAGCTACGCCTGGGCGACCATCGGGCGTTTCTGCTGGGCTTAAGCACCGTTCGATGCCAGCTTCACAGCCGCAGGCTATCACTGAGGTAGCAAAACCTGTCATGGCTTGTGCTGCAATGAATGCCCATTTTTCATTTTGCGCAGTGATAATTGCGCGGGTCGCTTTCATTGGAAATGCTTCGGCAAAGGTTGCGTCTATACTTACGCCGTTAATAATCATGTTAAGTCTCCTGCTAAAGGCTGCACCGTGATGCGTCCGCGTCCATCTTCGGTGAGTTCATCATCACTTATTTTAAAGTTACCTAATTTCATTGTTAAATAACGATCAAAGTAGTTATTGAGCTCTTTTTCAACGGAGGCATCATAGTTAGGTTTGATAGTGTGGGTCGTGCCCCATGGTGTCCCCACTACCTTGCCATCAAGCACTACCAATGTACCATCTTTAAAGACATAATCGGGTTTGGTAAACATGAGTTCGCGGTTGCTGTGTTCAGTATAAACGGTAATGTCCGCCCAATTGCCTGCACTTAAACCACCTCGGTCTTTAAGACCAATTAATTTAGCCGCACCCGCACGCGTCATAATAGCAATTTCATTGAGTGAATATTCGCGCTCAATTGACGCCAGTGTTGTCATTTTTTGTGCTTCAGGATGCAATGTTGCCAGCATATCGTTACGGAAACTTCTATCCATTAATAAGCGAATTAAATGTGGGTAACTGGTAAATGGCGCCCCATTGGGATGATCAGTGGTAAGAAAAATACGCCAGGGATCATCAACTAATAAGAAGGTTTCTAAGCCAATCGCCCATTGCAAGGCATTGACGAAGTTTTGATCTTTGTATTTAAACGGGACGACGCCACAGCCCGCATCACATTCAATGTCCATAGTGACCCATTTATTAGGGTTGGCATGTTTGTGGTTAGCGTGTTGGCGCATGTTATCGCCAGAAGCGGTGACAGTTTGACCAAATAAGACTTGTCCTACATCAATGGTGATGTTTTTATTTTTGTTAATCGCTTCAGCAATCTGTGCCGCACCTGAGGAAAACTTGAAATCACCCTCAGTGCCATAACTATGAAATTGAATATGCGTTAAGTGCATGGGTAAACCAGCTATGCCTTGAATGGTATCTAAGGTGGTGTGCATATTGCCTGGCACGCCTAAGTTACAGCCGTGAACATGCAAGGGATGACTTACGCCAATGGCCTTAACCGCCGTAGCTAAAACGTGCAGAATTTCCCGTGGGGTCACGCCGTAATGGTTGTTTTGTTCGTCTAAATCAAGTTTGCGTTGATTAAATTTAAAGGCGTTAATACCACCTGGATTAACCACTTTAACGCCAATTGCTTTAGCTGCTTGGATAGTCCAAGCAACATAATCGTTGATAGCTTGCTGATCTTTTTTAGCCGTTAACATGCGCAGTAAATAATCATCACTGCCCAGCATGACGTAACCGCCTTTGTCCACAATAGGAATGTCCGCCATTTCCATGTGTGCTTGACGCGCATTGATGGGCAGAATTGCTGGTTCAAAACAACTGGTGTAGCCCATTTCTGCATAGCGATAACCCGTAACAAAGGTACTGGGCATGGCATGTCCGCAACCTGAACGGCAAATATGAGTGCGTGCGACGGGGTCAGCACGATGATCTTCAGGCATCAGCATGCGGGCAATATTACCTTTTCCACCACCAATGTGAGTGTGCATATCAATAGCACCAGACATCACTACTTTACCCTGTAAGTTGTATTCCTTATCGATAAGTTGATCGGCCGTGGGCGGATTAACAATGCGTCCGTCTTGAATGTAAATATCGTGTTGCTGACCAGCAATGCCCTTAGCGGGGTCGTAAATCGTGCCGCCAGTGAGTTTGGTTAACATGAGAATTCCTTATAAAGCGAGTTGAATACGATGCAGAACGTCGGCCGTGCTTGGTAGCCCTGAATCGCGTAATTTTTTAAGACGGATAGCCACGACATTATCCATTCGATAAGCATGACCAGTGTGGTCGATACCTGGCGTGCCAATTGGAATATACACGTCGGGTTCAGTGTCAAATTGCATACCAGAACGACCAATAACAAGGGTGGGAAGGTAGGTGACAGGCGGTAGGGCGTTGATATTAAAGGCATGCACCCATAATAAAGTGTCCACTTCATTATTAGCAATCAATTGTGCGCTGTCATACAAGAAAGGATCGTATTCAGGGTAACCCTGAGCAAAATTAAGCCGTGCAGGATAACCAGTCGTCCAGCCACACACTTGGTTGGCGGTTTGATCGCCTTCTTTGCCGCCTAGAGGTAAGCCGGAGCAGCGTGTATAGTCGTTTAAGTCTTTAACCATTTCTGACAACATTTGTACGCTTAGTTCGCCATTGCTATGGCCTAACGAACCCGCTGCCCAAGTGACTACGCCATAGTTAGCATGTTTTAACTGTTCCGCAAGCGCACTTAATTCTGTTATCGCTAGATTGGCGACGTGTTCCGCACGAATAGGTCGATTTTTAACTAAAGCACGTAAAACGGCCAACACTTCAGGTAGATCTTCATTGGCGCAGTCAATGATCTGCGGTGCTTTGCCCGTGGGCGAGGTTGCGGCTTGGCCTATGGGGGCTTTACCTAAGTAAATAATGTGTCGTTGCGTGCTATCGGCTAAAAACATTGCGTCAGTCCATAGATAGCGTTCAAAAAAACGTGGTGCAAACTGTTCTAAATCGGTTCCGACAACAAGTAACACATCACAACGATTTTTGACTTCAGCCAAGGTGGTGTTCATCCAGCCTGAATCTTGCAGTGCAAGAAAATTATTTCGTGCCCCAGAAAAATTGATATTTTCGACGAATGCGCCAGTGTGATCGGCTAAAGATAGCAGGGCACGCATACCATTGACATCCGTGGCACAGCCAGCAATAAGCGTGTGTTGACTGCGACGCAGATGCTCTGCCGCAGCAGCGATAGCGTCGTCAAGACTCACGCATTGCCCCTTAACGCGTGCTTGGGTATCGGTAATGGGATGTTCAAATAAGGGCGTATTTACGCTGCACCCATTGGCGAGTACTTTTAACGACAGACCGTCAACCTGAATGCTCAGGTCATCCGTGCCAATGCCGCAAAAAGGACTAGGTACATCATTAAATTCAATCATTTAAGTAGCCTTTTGTAAGTAAAGTTGGGTAATGTTGTGTGGTTAAGTTCATGCTGTAGTTATGAATGTTATATGTTTTTTTTGTGTAACGGATAACACTAAACATTGAAAGCTAACAGAGTTAATCTGCAAATTCAAACAAAGTGCTTTGCTTTTCAATGGGTTTGCTTTTAGAGGGTGTGGATGCTTCATGACTCGTTGAAAATTGATGAGTTTGAAGCATGTTTTCTTCAATACTGTTAAGTAACCGAATTACGCTTCTCCCGACGGCCCACGCTAAATTAATAGGTACAGCATTGCCAATTTGTTTATATTGGCTAGTTATTGGCCCTGCAAAGTGCCAATCATCAGGAAAGGTTTGTATCCTGGCATATTCCCGAACTGTTAATGGTCGAGTCTCTTCAGGATGGCAACGCTCGGTTTGTTTTTGTGCAGGTGAACACGTTAAGGTTAAGCTTGGCGCGTCCCAGGATAATCGACGTGCCATACCAGTTTTGCCTCCTGTTAAAAAATAACTGCCCTGCATATATTCACGCTGCAAATTGTCTGGTAAATCTCGCCAATAACCGCCTTGTGGGACATGTGCCAAAATGTCTTTTTTATTTTTTGGGTACGTTTGCCCTGATGATTCTGGCACATCACAGTCATAAAGTGCGCCTGCTTTTAATGCGTCTTTTAACGTTAAAATACGCTGATAAGGAGCTGGCCAAGTAAATTTGGCATACTTAACTAAATCATTACGAACACCAACTAAAATAAGGCGTTCGCGTTTTTGGGGCACTTGATAAAAAATGGCTTTTAATACAGTAGGTGAAGCGCATAAGGTATAACCTAAGTCAGCAATTACACTTAGAATCACGGCTAAAGTTTTACCATCATCATGCTCTAGTAATCCACGAACATTTTCAGCCATAAATACCTTAGGCTGAGTTTCTTTAAGCACTCTCGCAAATTCAAAAAATAAAGTGCCTATAGATTTAATTTACCCCGCTTTACCCAGACTCCATCTGCGTTTTAACTCACCATGCCTGCCTATTAATTGTTTGAATAAACGGTGCTGTAGTCACGGTTTTTGGGCTATAGCACCTTTTATATTTCGTTTGTATTAGACCGTATAAGTGCTTGACGCGGTTTTGCCGCCATGCCCAGTCCAATCAGTATGAAAAAACTCACCGCGTGGTTGATCAATACGTTCATAAGTATGAGCACCAAAATAATCGCGTTGAGCTTGCAGTAAATTAGCGGGTAAGCGTGCGCTGCGATAACCATCGTAATAGGCTAATGCCGAGCTTAAGGCGGGTGTTGGAATGCCTTGTTCAATGCCTAAAATTATTGCTTTGCGCCAGCCTGCATCGGCTTTGGCTATGGCTTGCGAGAAATAATCAGCCAATAATAGGTTGGGTAAGTCAGGCTGCTGCGTAAAGGCGTCTTTAATGGTGGTTAAAAATTGGCTGCGAATAATACAGCCGCCACGCCACATTAAGGCAATATCACCATAATTTAGAGATAAGTCATATTCTTTTGACGCCTCGCGCATTAGGCTAAAACCTTGTGCATAAGAAATGATTTTTGCCGCGTATAAGGCATCATGAACGGCGCTAATGAACGCATCTTTATCACCAGTAAACGCTGTCGCGTTAGTTTTGGGTAAATATTGAGCAGCATAGACGCGCTCTTCTTTTTGCGCGGATAAGCAGCGTGCAAAGACTGATTCGCCGATGAGTGTTAACGGACTACCCAACTCTAAGGCATTAATGCCCGTCCATTTACCCGTGCCTTTTTGACCAGCAGTATCGAGAATTTTTTCTACTAAGGGACTGCCATCCGTATCGTTATAAGCAAAAATAGCCGCAGTAATTTCAATCAGATAGGAGCTTAAAACGCCTTGATTCCAATCAGTAAAAATAGTGTGCAATTCAGCTGTAGATAACTGTAAACCTTCAGATAATAATTGATAGGCTTCACAAATTAATTGCATATCACCGTATTCAATGCCGTTATGCACCATTTTTACATAATGCCCGGCACCATTATCGCCTACCCATTCGCAACAAGGTTGCTGTTCGACTTGGGCACTAATGGTTTGGAATATGTTTTTGACCAGTGGCCACGCAGCATGACTGCCGCCAGGCATGATTGCGGGGCCATGGCGTGCACCTTCTTCGCCGCCTGACACGCCAGTACCAATAAAATGTAGCCCGTGTTGCTGGAGTTCATGAGTACGTCTGTTGGTGTCAGTAAATAACGAATTACCGCCATCGACAATAATGTCACCCGTTGTTAACAGAGGAATCAGTTTGTCAATGTATTGATCAACCACTTCGCCTGCTTTGACCATTAGCATTACAATGCGAGGGGCTTCAAGTGCATCGACTAATTCTTCTAATGAAGCGCAGCCTATAACTTGGGTGTTATGAGCAGGTCCAGTTAAAAAATCATCTGTAGTTTGGGTGGTGCGGTTGTATACCGCCACTTTGAAGCCGTGGTCATTCATATTTAAAACAAGATTTTGTCCCATTACTGCAAGACCAATTAAACCGATATTTGCTTTCATGTGCGCCTTTTTGTTGGTGGGGTGGTGTGAGAAACTGGATGTTTCTCAGGGTGAATAGCCGCGTATTTTGGTGGCTGATTATAGCCTGTTGCGTGGGCGATGAGTATCGGTAGACAAACAAATTACGATGGTATGGCAAACTGTGTTGTCAGAAACGGATGTCTATTTGTTAGTAACGCATAAACCGTGCATAGGTCGCAATAGTGATGAGCGTATTGCTACGTTCGTGGTTTCATTGTTTGGTGTAATACGGCTTTCGAATATTATACCTTATACATTACAGCTTACTTTTCAATTTCCGAACGGTTGCACTCCTCATTTAACAAGCAACTTAATTTCTTTCTGGAAATACTTGACCATTATATTTTGCTTCTAACTTTTTTAATTCATCAAAGGTATTGATATTAGTAAATATATCTTTTTCTTCTGAAAAACTTACTGCGGTGTATTGCTGATTTACAATCCACTCAACTACTTTACGATCTCCACGTTTAAGATAGGCGGCCAAACTATTGCGTACAGATTTCTTAAGCACAAGAAAAACAGACAGTAGTTGCCCATTATTCATTGCAACAGTTATGTCTGAATCATGTTGAGCAGCCGTCTCTATCATTTTCTGAACATGACCTGAAGAAATCAGTGGGCTATCACACGGCATTACTAAAAGAGATGCGGTATTAATAGTATTAAGAACTGATAATATTCCTGATAAGGGCCCATTAAAACAATGATTTTCATCTGTTATTATTGGGTAACCCAGTAACTGATAGGCGTCATGATTTCTATTTGCATTAATTACAACTTGATCTACATGCGGCAACATTGCTTGAATTGCGTAATTAATCATGGGTTTACCTAGATATGGAATCAATCCCTTATCCATATATTTCATTCGTTTTGATTGCCCTCCAGCTAGCACGACACCGGTTAGTGCGTTTTGTTGAGCAATATATTGGTTATTAATCATTAGATGTTCATTTTTGGGCGAGTAAAGAGGTGGCCGAAAATAACTTCTCACCAAAACGTGGACTTTTCCGTTCGTCCTGAGCCAGTCGAAGCCTGTCAAGAACTGCCAAAGCTATCAAGATAAACGTTCGCAGCCGCTTTAAACACAAGAACTTCT
>CAJAQT010000128.1 GCA_903944165.1 uncultured Methylococcaceae bacterium
ATTAGGGTGAGCATCAGCAATCATATTTAAAAAATCAACCATTTGACTGATTGTTTTTTGATTTGTGTGGTTAGGATTAATAGAGTTATTAATCACAATATTTCCTGAAAATACTTTTTCAGAAAATTCTTCTTTTGTCATGCCTAGCACCTTGTCCCACATACTAATTACAGCGTTTTTTACACCCTCGTGCTTACTCAAAAACTCATCGACAACAGGCTTAATCACATTGGCGACAAAGGCTTTCACATCCAAGTCGAAAGGCAGGTAAAAGCCCCATTCTCGCAAGCCTTCAAGCGTTGAGGTGGAATCAAAGATTTCTTTACCTTCAAAATCTTTAACCACCATGAATGACAATCTATAACTGCCATCCGAAAAAAGAATCTTAATTGAATCCTTGCCGTCATCACCGATATTTAGAATCAAAGAATCCCCGCCCATTAGCTTACTTTGTTTTATTAATGGGCTTAACGACTTAACCTCAGCAAACAAAGCGGTCTTGATGTTTTCCATAATTGCATCAAGTGATTTTGTAGAAAGCCCTTTAATTTCATGGCTTGCAGGATTAGCATTTAAATAAGCAATCGCTTTCTTTTTGATTGCCGCGCTGATATTGGCGGCTTCTATGTTGGACTTGGCTATGGGGTCTATGCTGGTTGGTGCGGGTGTTTGCTCTACGGCTTGCGGCTCGATAACTGGCGCGTCCTCTTGGAGGATTTTTTCATCATAAATAGCCCTTTTTTCCAACCGCTCTGATTCTTTTTTAGCCCTTTCATCATCAGATTCAAAACTCGTATCCTGACCATTTTTAATTAAATCATTTAGATAAGATTGGTAATTATAGAGATTGTTTAATTTTAAAAAACCACCTGATTCAATTGCAATTGAATCCTCGTTTAATTGACCATTTAGCCACTTGTTAGCGGCTGCTTTTGTACCACCAACGCCTACTATTTTTCTAGGTGTTGTTTTTCCACTTGCTAAATCCGCTATTAACTTTAGGTTCTCTGCTTTGTTATTTTTTAAGGTTTCAAGTGAGACTCCCAGTCTATTGCCGTTAGCAATATCAGTCATAAACTGCTCTTTTGAAATTGGATTTAATCCTTTTTCAGCAGCTTGCGAAAATAGCGTATTGATTTTATCAATTAAGGGCTTTAGGGATTCAGGCGCATTGTTGGTGTTGATTGTTGTGGTGATGACTTCAGGCGTGGCTTGCGTTTGCTCGATTGAAGGTGGATTTAAGTTAATTGCATTTTTACAATAATCGACCACGACTTGCAGTTCAATTCCAAACTTTTCACTTGTTGATTTGGTAAAAATATCAAATCGAACGGGTGTATTTTCTTGAACCAATAGCTTAACCACATCGTCGCAATGGTCTTTTATGTATTCGTTCATTAGTGCATCAAACGTTACATTTACGAGACCACCAAGAAACATATTATTTTGCCCATTAAATTTTTTAATGAATTCGTTAATGGCTGATTTTAATGATTTTCCCTTGAATACATCTTGCGTAATATATTCAATCATACTGGCAGTTACTTTAACTTCAGGCGTGGCTTGCGTTTGCTCGGTGGGTTCTTGATTGGCTTGATTCCCCCTATCCTCAGCCTCAATCTTAGCCACTTCCAACTCATGCTGTTTGCCTTTTAAAGCCTTTTCTAACCACGACACCTCAACCTTTAAGCCTTCTAATGCTTGCATCTTTTCAGCGCGTTTGGCATTGGTACGTTGAAACGCTGGACTGTTTTTCTCAGCCAATTTCATTAGCCTGGTGGCAACTTGTCTAACGTTTAAATC
>CAJAQT010000129.1 GCA_903944165.1 uncultured Methylococcaceae bacterium
TAAAAGCCCTTTTAGTTAAGATATTTTGTTTATGAGTAAAACTGTTTTATGTCAGTCAATAAAAAACCCGCTAAGCTTGCTAGCTTGCGGGTTTTTGTACTTTTTTGCACCGTGTTAGATGCCAAAATGGCGGAGAAAGAGGGATTCGAACCCTCGATACGTTACCGTATACACACTTTCCAGGCGTGCGCCTTCGACCGCTCGGCCATCTCTCCAGTTGTTTGTGTGACAAAAGTTAGCCACAAAGCATAGTGCAGTTTTGGTGCTGTTGCAATGGCTTTCGCATATTAATATGTAATTCTTGTTATCGATTTAAACGTTTTTAATTGCTTGGCGGCGTGTTAAGTCGGTACAAGGTATTTATAAATTTATTAATATAATGGCTTACTCCGTTGCTTAACGAAGTACGAACGGTTTAATTATTAGCACCGTCTCAGATGTTTATAGTCATTAAGTAAAAATTGATTTCAGGACGTTATTTTTAACCAAATCCTGAGTTAGTCTTTATCTGCTTCAAGTTCGTCCCAGCGTTGATAGTTTGTGGTTAATTGTGTTTCTATGCGTTTAAGTTCTTCTAAGGTTTCGGTAATGATTGGTTGTGAGTTGTTGTAAAACTCGGTTGAGCTAATTTTTACAGTTAGTTCAGCTTGACGCGTTTCTAATTCTTCAATAAGAAGGGGTAAGTCATTAAGTTCTTGCTGCTCTTTAAAGCTTAGTTTTTTCTTTTTAGTGCTTATAGGTTTTAGGTCTTTGGCTTTGTTATCCAGTGCTTTTTTTGCTGCATTTTCGGTGCTTTTTTTGGCGTTGCTATAGTCTAGCCAATCACTGTAACCACCTATAAACTCTAAGACTTTTCCTGTGCCATCTAGCACAAAGACGCTGGTAACAACATTGTCTAAAAAGGCGCGGTCATGGCTGACTAATAATAGTGTGCCATCATAAGTGGTTAATTTTTCTTCTAAAAGTTCAAGTGTTTCTAGGTCGAGATCGTTGGTGGGCTCGTCCATGACAATAAGATTTGCGGGTTTGGTAAATAAACGTGCCAGTAACAGTCTATTTTTTTCGCCACCAGATAAGCTTTTTACGGGTGAGCGTGCGCGCGCAGGTGCAAATAAAAAATCACCTAAATAGGACATAACATGCCTTTTGTTACCAGCAATTTCAACAAAATCATTACCATCAGCAACCGTGTCGGCAACGGTCATATTTGGATCAAGTTGGTCGCGCAATTGGTCAAAATAGGCGGTTTCTAATTTTGTGCCTTGGTCAACTGTACCAGAGGTAGGTTCAATTTGTTTTAAGAGTAGTTTGAGTAGCGTTGATTTACCTGCACCGTTGGCGCCAATAAGTCCTATTTTGTCACCACGCTGGATTAAAGTAGAAAAATTCTCAATAATGCGTTTATCTTGATAGGCAAAGCTGATATCACTCACTTCAATTACTTTTTTGCCAGACGCATCGCCTCGGTTTAAGGCGAGTTTGGCGGTGCCTTGTACACTTCTGCGCTGTGCACGTTCGTCTCGGAGTTTTTCCAGAGCCCTTACGCGTCCTTCATTACGCGTTCTGCGTGCTTTTACGCCTTGTCTTATCCATACTTCTTCATCGGCAAGTTTTTTATCAAACTCGGCATTTTGATTAGCTTCATCTTCAAGTGCTGCGGCTTTGCGGCGTAAATAATCATCGTAACTGCCTTGCCATGACACTAAATTACCACGGTCTAAATCAACAATACGCGTGGCGAGGGTTTGCAAAAAGGATCGGTCATGGGTGACGAATAGCACCGCACCTTGAAAATTTAAGAGTTGTTCTTCTAGCCAAGCAATGCTTTCAAAATCAAGGTGGTTAGTAGGCTCGTCTAATAATAAAACATCAGGGTCAATAACTAACGCACGCGCTAGTGCAACACGACGTTTCCAGCCACCTGATAAGCCTTGTATGGATAATTCTCCAGGTAATTCAAGTTTGCTTAAGGTGGTTTCAACCCGTTGTTGAAAATGCCAACCGTTATGGGTTTCAAGTTGATGCTGTAAGTCGCCTAATTCGGTGAGACTTTTTTCATCACCATAATCCATTGTTAACGATAAGTGATGATAGCGCGTCAGCCATTGTCCTAATTCACCCAGACCGTCGGCAACGGCATCGTAAATAGTGGCATCGTCTTTAAGATCGGGCGCTTGTTCAAGCCACGATAATTTCAATCCAGGCTGACGCCAAATGTCGCCATGATCTGCATAAATATTGCCTGCTATGATTTTCATCAAGGTGGATTTGCCTTCACCATTACGCCCTAACAGCCCAACACGTTCACCTGCGTCTAATTGAAATTCTGCATTTTTTAATAAAGCGTGAGTACCAAAAGCAATGGATACATTTGTTAAGCGTAATAAAGGCATGAGTAAGTGATTTAATGAAGGTAAGAATGGGCAATGTCAGACTGAGTTAATAGTGTGTGTCTGAACGTAAAACATACTATAGCCGTATTGCAGATAATCAATAAAGCTATTTATTGGGATTTGCTAGGATTAATATCGATGTGACTCATTGGGTGTGCGCTCAATTGATTAAAACTCAGCAAAAATATCCAGTGCTTCTGCCAAGGTGCTAACAGCTTTAATGTGTAAGCCTGTGACCTTTTGTTTTGGAGCATTGGCTTTGGGAATAACAGCATGTGTAAAGCCGTGTTTTGCCGCGTCGTTGATGCGTGCAAAACCATTGGCGACTGGACGTATTTCACCACTTAAGCCTACTTCACCAAAAAATAACCAGTTTTGCGGAATAATTTTGTTTTTTAAACTGGAGGTAATACCCATCAAAATAGCTAAGTCAGAGCCGGTTTCGGTTACTTTAATACCTCCCACCACATTGGCATAAATTTCATCTTGTGCGGTGATAATGCCGCCATGACGTGCTAAAACAGCCAGCAACATGGCCAATCTATTTTGATCAAAGCCTACCGCAAGGCGGCGTGGATTGCCGTATTGACAGTCAGTGACTAACGCTTGAATTTCAACCAATAACGGGCGCGTACCTTCCCATAAAACCGTGATCACGCTACCTGACGAGGCAATTTGACTACGATTAAGAAATAACGCAGAGGGGTTTTTTACTTCTTTTAAGCCCATGCTGTCCATGGCAAAAAAACCCAGTTCACCAACGCTACCAAAGCGATTTTTATCTGCCCGTAACAGTCGATAACGGGCATCGTCGGTGGTGCCTAAAATAACTTGTGCATCGACAATATGGCTGAGGGTCATTGGCCCTGCTAAGGCTTGATCTTTGGTAATGTGCCCCACCATAAAAATACTCACGTGATTTTTTTTTGCGTACTGGGTGAGATAACTTGCCGACTCGCGTACTTGCGATACTGAACCCGGTGCTGAGTCAGATTCTTCGGTGCGCATGACTTGAATTGAGTCAATCACTAAGACTGCGGGCTTGACTGAATCAACAACTTCACAAATGCGCTGTACTGAAGTTTCTGCCAACATGTAAATATGTTGAGTGGGTAATTTTAAGCGCTGCGCACGTTCAGCAATTTGTGATAAAGATTCTTCTCCAGAAACATACAGCACTTTAATTGCGTGTTCTGACATAGTGGCGATGGCTTGCAGGAGTAAGGTACTTTTACCGGCGCCAGGTGCGCCACCAATAAGCACAACACTGCCCACCACCATGCCGCCACCTAAGACGCGATCAAATTCATTAATGCCGGTGGCAATGCGTGGTGCATGTGATAAATCAACGTCAGATAAACGCTGCACTTCTGATAATGAGCCTGCATAGCCTGAAGAATGATGCTCTGCGCGATTCGATGTTTTCGTTGCAAGGCGTATTTCTTTGAGTGTATTCCATTCGCCGCATTGTCCACACTGTCCACCCCAACGCGGATAATCTGCGCCGCATTGTTCACACACAAACGCACTATGCACTTTTTTAGCACTGACTTTAGTCATTGAGTTGTTCTCGATAACCTTCTTGATAGCTGGGGTAGCTAAAAGTATAGCCTAAGTCTTTTAAGCGTTGGTTATCGCAGCGTTTATTTGATGTTGCAGGATTTTTTGCAGGCGCTTCTGTAGGTGCGGGGCAGTTCATTTGCTTAGTTAGCCACGACATCACTTCCCACATCGGGGCTGGGGCGTTATCGCTAGCAAGGTAACAGGGTGCTAGTGGTTGATTTGAAAGGCGTTTATTGATTAAAAACAGGAGGCTATTAACACAGTCTTGTTGATGAATGCGATTGGTGTAATAGGGTGGGGTACGTTGCACTTCAGGAGAAAATTGTGCAATCGTGAGTAGATAGTGACGACCTGCACCGTAAATGCCAGAAAAGCGGATGATGACATTGTCTGGGTGTGCAGCCGTAACACGCTGTTCTGCAGAAACAATGAATTGGCTGGTGAGTTCTATAGGATTGGTGGGCGAGTCTTCATTCACCCATGCACCTGAATTTTCTCCATAAACGCTGGTGGAAGAGATAAAAAAACACGGTGTTGTGGGCAGTGTCGTTAAGACATTGGTGAGGCCTGTTTCATAAATATCATGATAACTGGCTTCACTCCGATCGGAAGCTGACACGATAAACAGCAGTAAATCATAGTGCTCGTTTAACCCTTTAAGTGTATCTGCTTGCGTAATATCGGCCGTGAAGTAGGTGATGCCGTTCTGAGTTTGTGGTGGTGTGCGTTTTAAGCCCGTGACCTGATGACCTTGGGCGATGAGGTTAATGGCCACGTGTTGCCCAATAGCGCCGCAGCCAATGATAAGTATATGTGCCATAAGTGTAAAAAATGAAAATGAAAATGAAAATAGGTAATGGGTAACAAAGTAACAAGTAAAGGGTATCAAAGAAAAGAGTATCGAAGCTATAAAATAAATTTGCTTAGTTATGAGGGTGGATAACAGGGATTTATACGTAGGGTATTGTTCCCTTCTTGTGATTCATCATTTTGTAATAAGCTCTGGCTATCCTACTTCAATTTTAAACAACTGGGCGATTCAATGTTTGATCAATCTTTATTAACAAAATCTAAAGCAGGTCTTTCTGAAATTGAGGCAGAGTATATTGCCGGCAGTTTGATAAAAATATGTCCACCTGTGTCCCCACAACAAACAAATTTCGAGATTTCTAAATTATTAGCTGAGCAGCGTGATTTAGTTTCAATTGCTGTTATTGAAAATAACAAACCAATCGGCTTAATTAACCGTAATTATTTTATGGAAGTCATGGCTAAGCCTTACCATCATGATTTATTTGATCGTAAAAGCTGCGTGACATTTATGGAAAAATTACCGTTGATTGTTGATCAAAACATGAGCATTCAATCGCTGAGTTTTAAGGTGTTAGATTCAGGCAGTAAAACCTTGCAGGATGGTTTTATTATCACCAATGAAGAGGGAGATTATTTAGGTCTTGGTACTGGTGAAGACTTGGTTCGAGTTGTCTCTTTCTTGCAAGCAGAGAAAAATCGCTTAATTTCTGAAAGTATTAATTACGCCAGCGTGATTCAAAAATCATTTTTGCGCTCCTCAAAAGAAGATATGAGCTCAGTGATGAGTGATTATTTTATGCATTGGGAGCCGCGCGACAAAGTAGGGGGTGATTATTATTTTTGTAAAAAATTTGATGACGGCTTCTTTTTAGCATTGATTGATTGTACTGGACATGGTGTTCCAGGTGCCTTCATGACGTTAATCATGGCTTCGTTTTTAGATCATATTCTACTTGAAGATAATCGCCATGATCCGGCCAATGTATTGGCCTTGATGAACAAAAAAGTTAAAACAGCGTTAGGGCAAGTTGCTCCAGCGCAGGTAGAAGGAGAAGAGCTTAATAGCTTTAATTTCACCCCTGTTGGACAATCAGATGATGGCATGGATACCGCATTTTGTTGGATCAATACTCAGGAAAACTATCTGATTTATGCGGGTGCAAAAACATCCTTATTTTATATTCCAGAAGGAGGGGCAGAGGTTTTGTCATTAGAGCCAAATCGTAAAGGGGTGGGCTATGTTGATTCACCAATGGATTACCAATGGACAAATCAACGTTTAGAGTTAAGCAAAGGAATGTGTGTGTATCTTACAACTGACGGCATTATTGACCAAATTGGTGGGCCTAAAAAAATCGCGTTTGGTAAAAAACGTTTTTCAACGATTATTAAAGAGAATTATCAAAAGCCAATGCTTGAGCAAGAAGACATTCTTATGCAGGCCTATTATGAATATCAAGGAAAACAGCGTCGTCGTGATGACGTGTCTGCACTTGGATTTAGAATTTAAATAACGAGGATTAATTATGCTTATTGACGTGTTCACCCTGTTTAGGGAAGAGGCCGATTCAAATGGAATTGTGTTTTATTACAGTGGCGTACTTTCGCAAAATGTAATTAAAGCTATGGGAGATTCTTTAAAACAAAAATTGCAAAAGCAAGATGAAAAAGGTGCCAAATCTCGTAAAGTGTTTTCTACCTTTATTGAAATGATTCAAAATGCAATGCATTACTCGCCTAGTAGTCCTGATTATGTGCCAAGCTCACCTGATAATGATATTTCAAAAGAAGGCTCGATTATCGTAGGCAAAGATAATGATAAATATTTTATTATTTGCGCTAATTTTATTGAAAAACGCTTTGAGCAACGTATTCGGGAAAAGCTAGATCCAATCTTGAGCATGACTGCTGAGGAAATCAAACTAGCCTATCGCCAGCAATTAAAAAATGATCAGCACGGTGATGATTCAATTAGTAAAGGTGCTGGCTTAGGTTTTTTAACCTTAGCAAGAGATTCTATCGAGCCAATTGAATACGCTTTACGTTCAGCTGTTGGTAGCGAAGATGAATTAACATGTTTTTATTTAAAAGCAACCATTTAATTTCTAATTAAGGAGTAAATATGACCGACTTATATATGGCAGGGAGTGCAGATACACCTGAAATTGATTTTAAATTTTCAAGCAACACCTTAGAAATGTCTGGAGAAGCTTATCCAGAAAACGGTGTGGAGTTTTTTCTTCCTGTTCTGAAACAATTACAAGCTTATTTAAAGTCCTTAACAGGAGATTCTGTTGAGTTTAATTTTAAATTAACTTATTTTAATAGTGTCAGTACCAAAATTCTTTACAGCTTATTTGAGTTACTAAATGAGTATGCAAAGTCTAATCCAGATAGTGTTAAATTAAATTGGTTCCATGATGAAGATGATGACACCATTCTTAGCTTCGGTTTAGATATTCAGGAAGATTTTCCTTGGATTGATTTTAACGCGATTGCCGTCGCTTAATTGTTGGTAATTATTCAGTTCACCTCTTTAAAAGATGACTGCATAGAGCGGTTGCCGTGGAGTTAATGGAGCGTTTATTAGATAAATCCACCACAATCCTCGCGCAAACTTTCTCCCTTTTGCAGAGGTGAATAGTTACTCATTTTCTTTCATGTCATCTGCACACGCTATAAAGTGTGCGTAGCATTTAGAAAAATCTAATCTCGATTGGGTCGCTTGTTTATCTAATATCTCCAGCAATAAAGGAATGATTTTAGGGGGGTGCTGATAACTATGATTGGCCATAAGTTCTTCGGTGAACCTGAGTAGGTTTTCACGTTGAATATGTGCATCGTGTAGCATCCCTAATACATCTTGAAGTGCTTTTAGGTGTTGGATAAAAGCTGCGGTTTTTTTTTCTGGATAAAGAGTTTGAAAAAATTCGATTAAATAGCGTAATTTTTTGCAATTTTTTCTTAACGAATGCAATTCTTCTGGTGTTGACTCAGGGGTAATTGCATCTCCCTTAATAATGAGGCGATTAAGTACGTTTTTTAGCGTTAAATCAGCCGTGTGCTTAAGTGTATGTTTTTTGTCTATTTGCTTGTGTTCTGCTAACTCATGGTTTAAAAAAAACTCCCATTCTGCAAGCTTGGTGTTATAAGCCGTTCCTTGCAGCTCCTCTTTTAATGCTTGGTGCAATGTTTGTTGTGTGGCAACTAAGTGCGCTTGAAATGGCAAAAACTCATCGTGTAATTCCTTAGGTAATAATTTTTCCAAGGAAAGAAAATTAATGATGAACACGTCTATGTCACGTTTTGGACCAGTAATCTTATTTAACCAACTAAAAAATGCACTAAATTTTAAGTAGCTTGTTTTAGGTAGCAGCCATTTCAGCTCGCTTAATAACACTCTAGTTTTACGAATCCCCATTCGATATTCGTGTAAAAATGTCTCATTGAGGTCGTGAATAGTTCCATGTTCAGTTGCTTTGATAAGACTAAGTTGTTGAGTATAGAGTTTTATGCAGGCACTATTGAGCGGCGTATGGACGTGAAGATCATACGAATTGAGCGTGTTGTCGTGCTTTAAGGGATGTGGTGATGTAGGCATGATAATTGTGATAAGTTAAAGGATTAATACACAAGGACTATGTTAATGTGGCGTGATCACAGATTAATTAGAGCGCAAGCTAAGCTGTAACGTTGTTTCGTTGCCTGTCTTTAAGATACGTAAGCATCTGTGTAGTTTACCCCTTAACAGCCATTGTGCGTGGTTTAACCTCAGATTCTCGGTCATGAGCAGGCAATCTAGCGCGATTGGGTTTGTTTTAAATTTACACTAGAGAGTGATGAGTTATGCAAAAAGAATTATGGCTATTGAGACATGGAAAATCTGATCAAGATACTGATTTAACCGATATTGATCGTCCTTTAAAAAAAAGGGGTGAAAAAAATGCCTTTGAAATGGGGCGTTGGATGGAGCAAAACCAGTTAATTCCTGAGGTGATTATTACATCACCTGCAAAGCGTGCTTATGATACAGCCTGTATTGTGACTGAGGCTATGCACGGTAATCCTGATCATATTGTCGTAGATAAGAGAATTTATTTTCACGGTATTGAGGAGATAAAAAATGTGCTGAGTGACGTTGCTTCACATAGCCATAAAATTTTAATCATAGGACATAATCCAGATTTTGAAAATTTAGTGCAAGAGTTAGTCGGCGTTGAGCATCTTCCAAAAGCAAAGAAATTAATTCCTACAGCAACTTTAGTTAGGTTGTTATTAGAGGATGACATCAGAAATATTTCTGCGGGTACTGTTAAATTACTGGCAATTATGCGGCCAAAAAATTTGCCCTAAATAAGGTCTGTGTAGCAAAAGTAAAATGATCGCCCTGAATGGTTAAGAAAATAATTAAGTCATGAGTCAACATAGAAGATATTTTTCTTTTTTAGATTCTGTGCGTGGTTTAGCGGCAGTGTCTGTGGTCAATGAGCATTTTATAATTGCCTATGGTCTGCCTTGTAAAGCCCCATTTTGTTCGCAATGGCTAGATAATTCGCCACTGCATATTTGGTGGGATGGTACGGCGGCGGTATCAATGTTTTTTGTGTTAAGTGGTTTTGTGTTATCGATTAATTATGTTGATACACACTTTAGTGTTCAAACCTTTAAGTTAGTCGACTATTTTTTAAAAAGAGTAGGCAGGATAGTATTGCCTTATCTAGCTGTGCTTTTGGTCAGTGCGTGTGCCTACACAATAATTATCAGCCAACCTTTGCTCATAACAAAGCTGGCTGCCTCAGAGTGGATTAGCCTGATGTGGCGAGGTCATCCGCTGACAGTGTTCGCCATGATTAGAGAAGCATTTATTTTTGTGCCGCCAGCAGAATTGGTGCTTGTGCCGCAATCGTGGACTTTGGCGATTGAGTTAGTGATGTCTTTATTATTGCCAGTAGGCTTATTGTTTTTAGAAAATAGCCTTGCGTGGTTGGTATTTTTTAGCTGTTTTGCTGTGCTATTTCTAAATGTATCTCTGTTTTTAGTACATTTTTTATTAGGCATGCTGTTGGCGAAGTATCATCAAAAGATAATGCTGTGGTTAAAAAAATCTGCTTGGGTGCGTTATGGTGTCTTTATAACGGCTTTGTTTTTTTATACGATTACAGATAGCTTTGCGGCGTTATTAACCGATCCAGTAATATGGCTCATTACGGCGTTAGGATCGACAATGCTTTTGTCATGCTGTTTTGGTTCAGAAAAAATTCAGAAAATACTTGATCATGCGAGTTTAAAATTTGTTGGTCAAGTATCCTACAGCTTGTATTTAATTCACATGCTTGTGTTAATTTGTATAACACCTTTCATGATTCAACTTATTGAGTTATTTATTGATGAAAGGTCGTTGGTATGGATTGGTGGATGGCTGAGTACGCTCTTGGTGTCGCTATTTTTGGCACATTATTTATATCAGTGGGTTGAAAAGCCAAGTATAAATTTTGCAAAGTATCTTATTTATTTTAAGGATACGCATTGTGCATTGTTAAAATAATATACTTCTTTACGCAGTGTTTACGTCATTGCGTAATATCATTTGATAAACTGAATTCAGCTAAATAAAAATAAGCTTTATCCAAACTTAGCATGTAAAGCAATGTTTTTCACAAAGTTGTTATATTGACACAATATTATTGAAGGATTATTTTGAATAATCCTATTCTTGATCTTATTTCCTTACGGGCTTGAGACACCTCTTGTTAGGGTGATTTGTTTTGAGTAAGTGCCTTATTTATATCAATAGGTCGATGGTGTCGTCATGCGTCAAATAAGATTAAATGTGGAGTGAAATAGTTTATGTATAAATTTTGAAAGACTCACTTATTTTCAATGAGTTTTCTTAAGAATTGTTGGTTTTTATTGCGCTAATGTTGGCTATCAACTTAAGGCGGAACACGCTGCAAAGCTTAATTGTTCGCACTGAATCTTGGTTCATTACGAACAGCTTAATCTGCCCCATTTTAAGTGGGTAGCCCTAATGTTTACATTTGAGAGTTAATTATGAATTTTTCTATTAAAACAAAATCCATCTTCGCCGTATTAGGCTGGTGTTCTGTGCTAACTATAAGTTCAATAGTCGGTGCGGTTCAAAAAGTTGAAGACGCTGTTCCTGTTTATACTAAAGCAAGTGGTGTATCGGGTAATTTATCAAGTGTAGGGTCAGATACCTTAGCGAACCAAATGACGCTATGGGCTGAAGAATTTAATAGAGTTTATCCAAATGTAAATATTCAAATTCAAGCTGCTGGATCGTCA
>CAJAQT010000130.1 GCA_903944165.1 uncultured Methylococcaceae bacterium
AGAAGTTAGCCGCAGCACGGATGGCGAGGAAGGATAGGCGGTTAAATAACGTGGAATTGGCGGTTTGTCAGCCTCTGGCTAATGCCGCATAATTCCATTGTTGGTGGAGGAGCCAAGTCCAAGTTCATCTGAAGCATTACAATGGGCACTGAGTAAAGAATGCAGAGAAGGCACTCATTGCCGCATCACTGATCTGGTATTTTTGATGATTCCCTTTTTTGCGAAAATCCGGAAACTCGCTAAATGTTGCTGCAATATTTGAAACGACGGCATTAAATGAAAACGTGGATTGGGCTACTTTATGCTGGATTTGAGTGTTAATAGCGGCTTACCTGTAAAATTGTAGAAACCCGAAATTACCTTAAGTATGGCATGGTTTTAAATTGGGAATTGCTACTATATTCAAAGGAATGTCTTTGTTCAACCTTATGTGTGCACTAATGGCTAGATTAGTTCCTGAGTAAGCTAAAATATGGGAACACTGATGATCAAATTATTTTTTTATTATACGCAATTATAACCATAATAGCCCCCCCGACGATCATTGGTAACGACAAAATTTGTCCCATTGTTAGCCAGTTAAATGCCAAATAACCAATATGAGCATCGGGCATCCTATAAAACTCAACGAAAAACCTAAAACATCCATACAAGCTTAATGCCATTCCTGTCAATGACATTATCGGTCTTTCCTTTTGCGAATACACCCACAAAATTATAAATAATAAAACCCCTTCCAAGAAGGCCTCATATAATTGTGAGGGATGTCTTATAATCTCACCACCATTTGGAAAAATCATTCCCCAAGCAATTGATGTTGGCTTACCCCATAATTCTGAATTGATAAAATTACCAATTCTCCCCGCACCCAATCCAATAGGCGCAAGTGGCGCAATAATATCTGTCAACTGGAATATAGAACATTTTACTTTTTTACTATATAACCACATAGCGAGAAATACACCCAACATTCCTCCATGAAAGGACATACCTCCCTCCCAAATTTTAATTAATACCAATGGGTTATGTATAAACTCAGAGGTATTATAAAATAAAATATAACCAATCCTCCCTCCCAATATTACGCCAAGAGCACCATATGTTACTAAATCTTCAATAGATTCAGGTGTTATTGGCGACCAAACTTGACGAGCTCGGTATCGCCCTAAAAAATAAACTCCTATAAAACCAATTAGATACATAAGACCATACCAATGAACCTTAATAGGACCAATGGTAATCGCGATAGGATCAATATTTGGAAAGATTAACATAAGCTATATATCCAAGTTTGTGACATCTAATGCATTGTGAACAATAAAATCTCTACGCGGCTCAACAACATCCCCCATTAGTGTTGTAAATATCTGATCTGCAGCAACTGCATCCTCAATTTTTACTTGTAACAACCGTCTATTATTGGCGTCTAAGGTAGTCTCCCAAAGCTGATCTGGATTCATTTCTCCCAGACCTTTATATCGTTGAATATGTTGACCTTTTTTTACCTCTTTCATCATCCACTCAAATGCCAGCTTAAACGTTTTTACTTGCTGACTCTTTTCACCTAATTTAACATATGACTCACTTCCCACTAAATTAATTGTTTGCTCAGCATACTCACTTATAGACTTATAATCTTTCCCGTTAAAAAAAACTGGATTGAGGGTAAATGACTTCATTACTCCGTGCTGAAACTTACTGACGATAGCTGAAAAGTCATTATCTTGGCTAAATGCTAATGAAACTGAAAATTGTATATTAGCGCTGTATTGATTTAATCTAGTTTCTAATAAGCCAAACCATTCAGATACATATTCTTTATTTAGCCTTTTATCTTCATTTAAACCGTTTATATTTAATAAAATATCTAAAAAATCTCTGTCGTATTTTCTATAAATTCTTTTTATTATATTTTCTACTGCTACATATTTTTTGGCTAAAGCCTCCAACCCCTGCCCTTGAATTGGAGGAGTGTTCTCTGCTGGAAATAATTGTGATTTTTCTAATGCTAATTGAATTAAATAATCATTTAATTCAATATCATCTTTAACATAATGTTCTTGCTTTCCTTTTTTAACTTTATACAGCGGTGGCTGGGCTATATAAATAAACCCTTTTTCAATGATTTCAGGCAATTGTCGATAAAAAAATGTAAGCAACAATGTTCGAATATGAGAACCATCCACGTCCGCATCAGTCATAATAATTATTCTGTGATACCTCAGCTTACTCAGATTATATTCATCCTTACCTATTCCACAACCCAGCGCAGTAATTAATGTCCCCACCTCTTCAGACGAAATCATCTTATCAAACCTGGCTTTCTCTACATTAAGAATCTTACCTTTTAAAGGCAGAATTGCTTGCGTACGCCTATCTCTACCTTGCTTTGCTGATCCACCTGCAGAATCACCCTCGACTAAAAACAATTCTGATAAAGCTGGATCTTTTTCTTGGCAATCAGCTAACTTCCCAGGAAGTCCTGCAATATCTAGCGTTGTTTTTCTGCGAGTCATCTCCCTAGCTCTTCTAGCCGCTTCGCGAGCACGCGCAGCATCAATTACTTTACCAATAATTGATTTTGCTATGGAAGGCTTTTCTAATAAATATTCTTGGAACTTTTCATTCATTACTGCTTCAACTAAAGCCTTTACCTCTGACGATACAAGCTTTTCTTTTGTTTGTGATGAAAATTTTGGATCAGGCACTTTTACCGATACTACTGCAGTCAATCCCTCTCTAGCATCATCACCAATTGTTGCTACCTTTTCTTTTTTTGCTATGCCATTTAATTCAATATATTGATTAATCGTTCTTGTTAGCGCCCCCCTGAAGCCTGCCAAATGACTCCCCCCATCCCTCTGAGGAATATTATTGGTGTAACAAAAAACATTTTCTTGATATGAATCATTCCACTGCATAGCCACTTCAATACCAACACCATCCTTTTCGGCATTAAAATGAAACACCTCATTAAATAAAGGTATTTTATTTTTATTTAAATGCTCAACAAATGCACTAATTCCACCTTCAAACTTAAAAACATCTCGCTTATCTGTTCGCTCATCTAGAATACTTATCAAAACGCCTGAATTTAAAAAAGATAATTCTCTTAATCTTTTCACTAAAATATCGTAGTGAAATACAGTATCCGTAAAAATTTGCTTGCTTGGTTTAAACCTTATTAATGTCCCTGTACCGCTGATTTTTTGCGCAACAGCTAAAGGCGAGACAGGATTACCCATCAAATATTTTTGCTTATACAATAAACCATCTTTACGCACTTCCAAAACCAGTTCTTCCGATAACGCATTAACAACTGATATCCCTACACCATGCAAGCCACCAGAAACCTTATAAGACTGATCATCAAATTTACCACCAGCATGCAATACTGTCATGATTACCTCAGCTGCTGACCGCCCCTCTTCTTCATGAATATCTACCGGAATTCCTCTTCCGTCATCCTCAACCGTCACTGCATTATCTGCATGAATAATCACTTTTATTTCTTTGCAATATCCAGCTAAAGCCTCATCAATAGAATTATCTACCACTTCAAAAACCATATGATGCAAACCTGACCCATCATCAGTATCACCTATATACATTCCCGGCCGCTTTCTTACCGCATCTAATCCTTTTAGGACCTGAATACTACTACTATCATACTGTTTAGAATTATTACTCATATTTTTTCCATCTTTAATTTTGGCTCTATGTGAAATAAAGTAGGTAATCGAATTTCAATTTCCCACAAAGAAAATAAATCATATTAATGAAATTATTAATATAGCGATAAGCTCTGGTACGGCGTTTAGCTAGCTGAATCTTACAATTAATACCTTCAAGAATACCGTTGGTGATATGTGATGTGACAAAATGAACAATTCCGACCAATGTGCTTTGGCGGTCTTGGCGAACATCATAAATACAGGGATGTTAGCGACTTTTACCTCATTACACCATTATTAAAGAAAAGCTTCTGCCGCCTGTTTATTGGGCATAGTCCAAAGATCATTTAATAGTATTTTAGGCGAGAAGCTTCGCCTAATTAGGGATAGAGCGTAATCATTTCTCCCCGTAATTGTTCCTGCTTATTCGATAGATTAACTCGTTTTTTTAGAAACGTATATTTATGACCTTTCAGTGCATCATGCTCTTTACGCCCAATAATTCGCACCTGGCTCATGGCCTCGTTTAATAGTTTCACAACATGAAAGCCATCAAAGGTAATCTGTGCATCAGGAAACGATTCGACAGCTCCCGCAATAAATGCCGGAGACAGATCCATGTTAAGCTGCTTTACCTGTTCCTTTTCAACGCATTTAGTTTCAAGAGTTGCTGAATACTTTTCAATATCGCCTTGTTTTTACATTTGGTGACATGAATCACGCGAGATGTGTCTAAATCGACATATACGGTGACGTAATGATGGCCTTTTTTGGTCGATGTTTCATCAGTTCCCCGCTTAGTAAGAGATCTCGGATTATCCGCAGCCCTAGCCTTACCGATCCGGTGATTGAAGATTGCCCAGACACGCTGCAGGTTAACCTTAAGCATCTCGGCAACACGATTGACCAGTATATCCCGTTCAATCAAGGCCAATGCCTCGAATAATAGCGTAAAACCACTATCAGGACACACCCAAGAAATATGAACGGTACGGAATTTACCCTCAGACGTGGTAATGCGTGGTACCGCACAATATAGATAACAGCTGTGTTCAAAAAAGCTCAAATTTCGCCACTGTCGATCCACGGTATCGTGTACTGGACAAGGATCATTTGCTTCATCGGGAAAGAGTGATCTCAATGCAAAGTCGATATGCAGGCGAAGTTCGCTATAGAGCAAATCATCTGTAGAAAAGATAACGTCTTTAACCTGCCAGGGTATTTGCAAGCCTAGATTCTGTTGACGTTTCATCTCAGCCATAAAAGCACCGATGCAAATGACTGCACCCCCATATAGTTAATGGCTTTTTTCTCATAACGCCTGGCACAGTACGGTAGTCTTTGAGCTTTCAAAATAGGTATTTGACCGTATGTCGTTCCTTATAATGCCAATAATCACACGCAATCGTTTCTTTTCGATTCGATTTGTGTGGAATGACTGCTTTTATTCCCTGCTTTTTTAATCACTCCCGCAACTCGTTTGTGTCGTAGGCTTTGTTTGCCAAAACAGCTGAGGCTTTAACGCTTTCCAACAAGTGTATGAATTGCTTGCGTTCTGCCTCTTGACTACCTGTTAGGAAGAATTTAACTAGCATACCTAGTGCACCACAATTACGTGGACCTTACTGCCGACCCCACCTTTAGAAGGCTCCAGCGCTTCATTATCGCCTGTACTGTTTGCCAACCCAGTCGCGCTGGCATTAATCCAATATGAATGCTCTGTAATTTCTTTAAGTGTGCCAATATACGAACCCACTCTTTATCGCTTAATTCTATCCGATTCATACAATGAAAACTTATCTATTCTACCTCATTGGTAAAACATCAACACCACTTTTGGATTATTTTTGCAGGGCAAGCGCATATAAAATTAGGTTGAAAAAATCACATTCTCTCTAAATTGATCACTTAATGCCGCTCTAAAGCGTTTCCGCTTGATGCTGAGTTTAGAAGGTTCTTTTTTTAGCAAGTTGATGGCGAGCTGACGGACAACATTAAAATTTTCAGGCGCATAGCCTTTACGGATGCGGGAATCATCTTCCCTGAACGTCACGTCCAATACCCAATGCAATGAGTTTTCAACACCCCAGTGCGCCCGTGCTGCCTGGGCGAATGGCTTGACGTCGGTCAATGTACAGAGGTAGTGTCGGCGCTCAATGCTCACCTCACCGTTGATGAAACGTTCGCTCTCAACCATACCAATGCTTTTTAGCCCTTTCCACC
>CAJAQT010000131.1 GCA_903944165.1 uncultured Methylococcaceae bacterium
AAACCTCAGCTCGATGACGACGAGCATCGCGCCCTATTAACCGGCTGTCCGCCCTTAGGTAAAGTGGATGTCGGCACTATGGTGTGTGCCTGTTTTCGTGTCGGTGAAAAAACCCTAGTGAATGCAATCAAAGAACAAGGCTTAACCACCGCCGCTGCCGTGGGACAATGCCTAAAAGCAGGCACCAACTGTGGCTCATGTGTACCAGAAATTAACGTGTTATTACGCATCGCAGAGACACTTTAATACTCACGGTTCGCTCATTTTGAAAACCAGTTCAGTAGATTGCCCAGCAATGTCTTGGTAAAGGCTTAGAGGGAATCCAAGTAACACTAGAATAAGTAACGGACACAGGTAATAGTCTTGAAGCGCAGCAACGTAACAACGGGTGTCTATTGCCGCCGTTTTACAATCGCCCACATAGAGCACACCATGCTACTGTAAACACGTCTGAACATATGTTATCAACTTATAGATGGTGATTTCATAAAAACGACCTGAAGTCAGCAATTTTCATTATGACCTTCAACGTAAATGAGAGTGCAGACTCTGCCTGCAAGTCAATACAGGCAAGCATCAATAGTGGGCGCTTTAGGCTGAGCGTGTACTTCACTCGTTAGCAGTCAGGCTTATGATGATTAGAGCAATGGCTTGCACGTAGACTATGCTGAAATCAAAAATCATGATTTTTGCTTCCGAATACGCATCTTTTATAGCCTCTTGAAGCGATTGGGCATCGTTATGGCCCATAATGAGAATTGCTGCATTATGGCTGTGCACAGCATGAAAAGGCGATAACTTACGGTGTGTGCGCAGCTTATCCGTCCTTGTATTACAAGACTTTTAAGCGATTGCTTATTAAATCATCAATCAAATCAAAACGACTGTTGGTCACCATAATAAAATGGCAACGTCCATTTGATAACGATGCCCATAATTCACCGATAATCCTATCGTTATTCACCTTTTTTGTATCAAAACGATCACCGCCCTTATATTCGACAACCAAAATAGAATCATCGGGTAGTACACAAACAAAATCGGGAAAAAATTTACCCGTAGCTTTGTGTAAGAAAAACGCGCCATTACCATGCACTAAATTTCTTAGCCAAAATTTAATACGCTTATCTTCTGCCAGTTGGTCAAGGTGACAGGCACACGCAAACTCTTCTTTAGAATCAAATTCCCCTATTTGCCCGTAATAATGATGCTGAAATTTGTAATAACCGTACTTGTCAGGATCATAGTATTTATTAGGCGAATAAAAGGCAGGGAACTCAAAATCAAAAGCAGTATCATCACTCACTATTGCCTCTCTCTTTTCAAATAACGTTTCTTGATAAGCATCACTAACGGCGGACTTACGCAGTGCATTAATGCGTTTTTCTAGCAAGGTACATACAAAAAATTTCTGCTCATTAACAACCACTAAATTAAAACTGGCTATCAAATTTTGTAACCACTCAGCAATAAACGCTTGTTTAATTGGATGTGTAACATAACGATTATAGATTTTACGACATAGCCAAGTTGTCAACTTTAGGTCATCCCAATGCTCAGGTTCATAAACCAAATTAAGGTCACGCTGTAACAATCCCATGTATGTGGGTTCTACTTTTCCCTGCTCGTTAATATCAATTTTCCCCGTGCTATGCTTCAAAGCATCGGCGAATTGGCTTAAATCTTCTTTAGTCAATGTTGCATCACAACGCGATAAATCCCACGGATAATCCAGCATTTCAGGATCAAATAACTGCAATTCGCCTTGTACATAAATGGCTAATTGTGGCACGCGCACTTTTACACCCCGTTCAGCGGGGGTTTGAAAATGCTTGTAAGCATCTGCGCGGCTTTGCTCAACAACATCATCAATAATTATTTTCGAGGATTCATCTTGAACGCTGGTTTTTAATGCGAGCTTATCTTCATCGGTTAAAGCGTTATGAACCGTTAAGGTTTTTGTGCCTTCTGTCCAAGTGACTTTTTCTTTGGTTGCTTGGGGTACTGTCGTTAAATTCGGTTTTTCAGGTAACACAACAGGAATTGGCGGTATTTTTTTATCAGCCCAGCGTTCCCAATCATCTTGTCTAGGTTTAAGTGGCTTAACAAACTCACCCACGGCTTTACGGTCAAAGCCCGCGCTATTCACCAAGCTGTCTTTTAACGCGGCGGCAGCCGTACTGAAACTAGACGACACCACATAAGAGTATGATTGATTCAACTCTGGCGCGTGTCGGTGTACCGCGTCGGGTTGGCGTAAAATACGCCCCAACAACTGTTCCACCGCCGTTGATGAATGGACATTGGCAATACTGACTAAAATATAAGCAAACGGACAATCCCAACCTTCGGCTAAGGCTTTTTGCGTAATGACAAATTTTATCGGACAGGCTTTATCTTTAATGCCTAGCGGATAATCAGCGGCAACTTTCATTAAGCCTTTTTCCTCACCTGTCGCAATCACAATCTCTTCTTCGGGTATATGCTGATTATCGATTAATTCCTGTTTTACAGCGGTTACGTCTCGCGTGTCCGTCCTCCCTGCTTTTTTAGGTTCAGCTTGAATCAACACAATAGGACGTAAATAATTACCGCCTTTTTGATAGTCCTTATCGGCGAACACTTGCAAGGTATTACGTTTCGTCACCGCAGATGCTAAGCATTTTTGCCAGTCTGGTTCTGCTTCTAACAGAATGGGCATTTTTATCATTTGTTGTTCTTTTAATTCAGCCGCCGACACACTGTGCAGCACATTAGACGGCGTTTTAA
>CAJAQT010000132.1 GCA_903944165.1 uncultured Methylococcaceae bacterium
ATCCATGTTAACTGTCATTATGACCATCTTGAAAAATAAGGAGTCCAAGGGCTTTAGCACGGCTACTTATAATCAGTATTGCTGAGGAATAAATACCAACGCCCACGTGTGTCGATGATTGTTGTACAATATCGGCGTTAACCTGTTGGACTTACATGAGGTTCGCTTTAACCACGCCAACCACAGTGCAGCTAAGCTGACATCATAACGTTTACTCGACGGCTTCTACACTTTTTGCTGCATACCTTAACGCAATTAAATAATGCACTAAAGTAGTTGAATTCTGCCATCGAAAGACAGATGTCACATTTATGTTTTAATGTAGCGGTTACCTAAGTCCACCACATCCTTTTAGCTTCCGTTTGCATTCATACTTTACCTTCACATGGCTTACGAATTATTACTTAAAACACTTCAAGATAGAGGCAAGCTGTCACTTTCAGAATTAAAAAAAGTTGAACGTGTGCAAAAAAGTTCGGTCGGGGAAACACTGCCACACTTGCTGGTAAAGTTAGGTTTATGTTCAGAAAATGATGTGGCTGATGCGTTTGTAGCAAGTGGGCATTATCAAAAAATTGCGGCGGAGCAATTGCCTATGGACGTGCAATTACCGCCCTCTATCTCGTTACGATTTTTAAAACAATGCCATGTTATTGGCGTGCAGCACGATGAGCACTCTATTACTGTGTGCATGATGGATCCTGAAGATCAATTTGTCATTAATGCCTTACGCTTGGCAACAGGAAAAGCCATCCAAGCGCAAGTGGGGCTTTTATCTGAAATTGATACGGCACTGGAAATTCAGTATGGCGAAGGACGCTCACAAATGGATAAAATCATGGATGATTTGAATTTTGATGAGGTAGGTGAAGAAGATTTAGAACATTTAAAAGATTTAGCCAGCGAAGCGCCCGTCATCAAAATGGTTAATCTTATTATGCAGCGTGCGATTGAAACTAAAGCCTCTGATATTCATATCGAACCCTTCGAACAATCACTTAAAGTACGCTTACGTATTGACGGCGTATTACAAGAAATTGATGCTCCTCCAGTTAAATCCACAGCCGCTGTTATTTCGCGCATTAAAATCATGGCAAAGCTTAATATTGCGGAACGACGTTTACCTCAAGATGGGCGGATTAAAATTCAAATGCTGGGCAAAGAATTAGATTTACGGGTCTCCAGCATTCCCACCATGTATGGGGAAAGTGTGGTGATCCGATTATTGGATAAAGAAAACACCGTTTTAGACTTTAAAGGCTTAGGTTTTTCTGGGGTGCATTTAGAACGTTTTCTTGACGTGCTTGCGCTGCCACATGGCATTATTTTAATCACAGGCCCTACGGGTAGTGGTAAATCAACCTCGATGTATGCCGCGTTAAAACAATTAAACACCTCGTCGCGTAAAATCATTACCGTTGAAGATCCTGTTGAATATCAAATGGAAGGGATAAACCAAATTCAAGCCAAACCTCAAATCGGTCTGACTTTTGCCTCAGCATTACGCTCTATCGTTAGACAAGATCCCGATATTATTATGATTGGTGAGATGCGCGACTTAGAAACCGCACGTATTGCCGTGCAGTCCGCGTTAACAGGACATTTAGTGTTATCCACTTTGCATACTAATGATGCAGCGGGTGGAGTCACGCGGTTGCTGGATATGGGCTTAGAAGAATATTTATTAACATCGACAGTTAATGGCATTTTGGCACAGCGCTTAGTCAGAAAATTATGTGTGCACTGCAAAGAAGCTTATCCCGTAGCAGAGTCTTTAATTACTGAATTACGGTTGCGTCGTTATCAGGCTGAAGGCGAAATTATGTTATACAAGCCTAAAGGCTGTTCTGCATGTAATCAAATGGGCTACCGTGGTCGAATGGCAATTATTGAATTTTTACCGATGACTGATACCGTCCGCAAATTGATTATGGCACGCGCAGAAGCGGGTAAAATTCAAAAATTAGCCATTGAAGAAGGCATGCAAACCTTATATGAAAATGGATTAACGAAAGTCATGGAAGGGGTTACCACCATCGAAGAAATTATGCGCGTAACGGCTGAATAATCATGACCTTATTTAGCTATAAAGCCATTAATCCAGCGGGTGAAACAGAAGAAGGCATGCGTGAAGCGGCTGATGATAAACAGCTTATTAGTGCCTTGCAAACCGAAGGCTATATTCCTATTCGCGTCGTACCCGCAAGTTCGCGTTCTTTTTTAGGTTTAACTGGTAACGCCTCAAACAAATTAACCGCCAAAGATACGGTGTTTTTTACCTCAGAATTAGCCACGCTTTTAGAATCTGGTTTACCTTTAGATAAATCCTTAACCGTCATGATGGAGTTAACTGAAGATAATGATCGCTTAGCTAAATTACTCACCAAAGTGCTAGAAAAAGTTAAAAGCGGTACCTCATTAGCTGAAGCGCTGGAACTGCAAGCGGGCATATTTAGTAAATTTTATTTAAATATGATTCGTGCGGGTGAAGCAGGCGGCAGTTTAGGCGAGGTGCTGGCGCGGCTAGCCGAATATCTGGAACGCTCACAAGAACTTAAAGAAACCGTGAGTACCGCCTTAATTTACCCCACTATTTTATTGGTCATGTCACTGGCGTCAGTGATGATTATGCTGACTTTTGTCGTGCCACAATTTACGGAAATGTTTGAAAGTGCAGGCAAAGCTTTGCCGATCTCGACGCAAGTTGTAGTGGGCATGGCTGAATGGTTAAAAAATTATTGGTGGCTGTTACTTGCCATGGGTTTTAGTGGCTCGGCCTACATGCGCCATCAACTTGCCAACCCTATAAGCAAAAAAATCTGGGATGGTTATTTTTTAAAACTACCTTTGTTCGGCACTATTTTAATCAACAAAGAAACGGCGAATATCACGCGTACCTTGGGCACTTTATTGGGTAATGGTGTTTCTATTATCGCCGCATTAGTTATTGTAAGAGAAACCGTTGACAATTTAGTGGTCGCCGATACCATTGCCGAAGCCGAAGAGCAGCTTAAACAAGGGCGGCATTTATCAGATGCTTTACTAGAACGCGGCTTGTTTCCTAAAATGGCGATGCAAATGATAAAAATGGGCGAAGAAACTGGGCGTTTAGAAGAAATGTTACTGCGAGTTGCCGCTATTTATGACAAACAGTTACGGGTAGCTATTCAGCGCATGTTAGCTTTTTTAGAACCATTATTAATCATTAGTTTAGGGCTTATTATTGCAGGCATCATTGTGTCCATATTGTTAGCCATCTTAAGTGTCAATGACTTAGCCTTTTAAACACATTTACTTAAAATACATTTACTTGGAATACAGCAACAATGAAAATTAATCGACATCACCAACAAACAGGCTTTACCTTATTAGAATTATTAGTAGTTTTAGGCATCATTGCCATGCTGGCGGGCATTGTTGGGCCGCAAGTAATGAAACACATGGGCGAATCTAAAACCAAAGCAGCAAAAGTACAAATTGAAGATTTATCCGCCACATTGGATATGTACAAACTAGATTTAGGACATTATCCAAGCACCGAAGAAGGTCTAAAAGCACTGATTGAATCACCCGATAGTGCCAAACGCTGGAACGGCCCTTATTTACAAAAAAGTAAAATCCCTCTTGATCCATGGCAACAAGAATATCATTACGCAGCGCCTGGCGAGCATGGAAAATTTGATTTATATTCGTATGGTGCCGACCTTAAAGAAGGTGGTGAAGGCGAAGATCAAGATTTAGCCAGTTGGGAATAATCATGCGGCTAAGCACCGTGCTTATATTGATGGGCAGCAGGTGTTTATGACACCTAAGTTAGCACGCGGCTTTACCTTAATTGAAATCATGATTGTGTTGGTTATCATGGTGATAGGCGTTTCCGCCATTACAGGTGGCATTGCTTCAGGACAAGACACCGCAACCCTAAAAGCGACCGCAAGAGAACTTTTATCAGCATTTCGTTATGCCCACGGACAAGCACTAATGGAGCATCAAGACGTCACGGTTGATTTTAATCTTGAAGAAAATACCTACACACTTAGTAATCGCGATAAAGTTTATGCTATTTCCAAAGACATCAGCCTCAGTTTATTAACTGCAACAGATGAGGTCTTTGGGCAAGGGCAAGCCAGTATGCGTTTTTATGCAGATGGTTCAGCCTCAGGCGGGCGGGTTACCTTAGAAAATGCCAAAGGCAAGCTACACATTAATAATAACTGGTTAACAGGAGCCAGTGAATTACGCGATGCACTGGATGATGAACAATAAACAACAGGGATTTTCCTTACTTGAAGTATTAATTGCTTTTTCAATTTTGGCCTTGTCCTTAGGTATTTTGCTGAAGATTTTTTCTGGTGGCGTAAATACCGCAATGGTGGCGGAAGAGTACACCACCGCCATCCAGCTTGCTGAATCCTTAATGACGCGCGTAGGTGCAGATAAACCATTGTTGACGGGCGAAGAATCAGGCATTGAAAACGATACCTATACTTGGCACATTACGATGAGTCCATACCTGTTTAATCCTGAACAAATAGATAATGACAAATTAAAATTACAGGTGTTTCAGGTGCACATCAACATCAGTTGGGCAATGGGGCAGGGTCAGGAGCGCGAGTTTGATCTAACCAGCATAAAGCTTGCTCCGCCAAAGGCTTTATAACATGTTGCACTGCATACCCTCAGCCTTAACGCCTACTAAAACACGCCGCCTAGCCAAGCAAACGGGTTTTACACTCATAGAAGTGTTAATCGCGATGAGTTTACTAAGCATTATGGTTATCTTGCTGTTTGCAAGTCTCCGTATTTGTGCGGTGAGTTGGGAAAAAGGTGAACAAAAAATTGCTGATGTAAATGAAATAGCTGTGGTGTATCAATTCTTTCAACGCCAATTAGCCGTCACTAAACCTGTTTGGGATGATTTTAATTACCAAGATGATAGACGTTTCGCCTTTGCAGGAGGACACGAATACCTTAAATTTGTGAGTGAGTTTCCCGTCAGTTCGGCACGTGCGGGGCTACAATTATTTTCTATCGAATTAGAAAATAATCCTGAAAATCGTCAAAGCTGGATTGTTCATGCCAACGTGGTGCCGTTTTACAAATTAGCGCAAGAAACCACCAACGATATTTCCAGTGTGGTGCTTATTAAAAACATCAAATCACTGGAGTTTTTTTATTTGGGTGACAGTGTGGCTGGCGAAAATGCCATCTGGCAAGACGAGTGGCTAGGACAAGAAAGTTTACCCAAGCTTATAAAAATTGAACTACAACGCGACGATGGACTCTATTGGCCACCCATGATTATTGCCTTAAAAATTGCTGGTGCCGATGATAGTTCAGTGTATGGCGGCGGCGTGGTTGAAGATAATCCTGAAGAAGATAATCTTGATGCAGTCAGTGACGATGTTTCAGAAGAAGACCCAGATCTTCTTGAGCAAGAGAATAATTAAGCATGATGAAGCCTGTCCAGCGCTTAGCGTATCATTCAAACTCATTTCAACAACGTGGCTTCGCGTTATTATTAGTGCTGTGGATATTAAGTTTATTAACGATTATGGCGGGCAGTTTTGCGTTAACCATACGACGTGAATCTGCCATTATTGCTGGTTTAAAAGATAACGCCCAAGCAACAGCTGTTGCAGAATCAGGCATTGCCATTGCGCAAGTGATGTTACTCAATAATGATAAAACTAAACGCTGGGTTGCCAATGGCAGTATTTACAGCCTAAATGATTGGCAGCAGTTAGGCGTTGAAAACGCCCATGTAAGGCTGCGTATCATTGATGAAAAAGGTAAAATTGACATAAATAAAGCCAGCCAAAAATTATTAGCCTCGCTTATGTCCTCTTCGCCTTTAACCGACGAACGCGACCAACTTCGCCTTGTGGGGGCTATTTTAGATTGGCGCGATCAAGATGACATACTAAGCAATGACGGTGCAGAATACGAACAATACAGCCAACAAGGCTTGAATTATGGCCCGCGTAATAAAGCTTTTCAGTCGATAAATGAATTAAAATTACTCATTGGCATGAACGACACTGTGTATAACTGGTTAAGCCCCTTGGTAACAGTTTTTTCTGGTCAACCTAAAGTTGATCTGCGCGTCGCAACCAAAGACGTACTGCAAGTGTTACCCGAGCTAGATCAATCAACTATCAATGATTTTGTTATGTCACGATTAGAAAATATAAAACAAGGATTGCCACCCCCTAATTTACCCTTAGACGCAACGGGTTCAGCGCCACCTAGTGGAGAGCAACAACTAGGTATCGTCACCATCATTGCAGAAGCATTTATTGATGAAGGCGGATCGGCGGTGATTAAAGCAGTGTTACGCCCAAACGGCATTAATCAGCCTTTTCAAATTTTTGACTGGCAACGCAATACCTTAGCAACTGATTCTTTATTTGGTGATCAGATTGGGGTATCAACCCTACACGAATTATTAGTCTACGAATAAACCCTACCATGTTGAATTTAAATTCAAATATTGAACTGGATTTCAAAGTTTTTTGGCGCTGGTGGATGCGCGAATTAAGTTTTTTAATACCAGAAAACATAAGGCGCTGGGTCAGTGAACAGCAGGGCTATTTATTGCTCAGCCCAACGTCTCCAAACCTGCTTACGCTTACTTATGTAAATGAAAACAACGCGCGTTTTATCGCAAATCTTCAACGTAATGAGCTAGGCATCGCGCAGTTTAAAAAAATACTGGCAGACGATGAGCGCCTCAGTAAAGCCAAAGCGCGGTTACGACTAAGCGGACAGGAAGCAATCACTCGAGAATTATTGCTACCCTTGGCAGCCAAAGAAAACTTACGTCAAGTGGTTGCTTACGAGCTTGATAAATACACCCCGTTTACCGCAGAGCAAGTGTATTTCGCCGTTAAAATAAATGAAAATGACAGCAAAGATACGGGCTTTATTAACGTACAAGTAAGCTTATCTCCTAAAGAAGTTGTCGATGCCTTATGCGAAGATATTAGCGCAATGGGCATAGCGTTGGTGTATATGGATTATCAAAACGAGTTAACGCATGACATTAATATTGATAACAAAGCCAATTTACTGCCCGAACAATTTCGTCCTAAAGTAGCTAATACGCCACGCTTAATTCATGCAGGATTAATCAGTATGGTGTGCTGTTTATTGGTGATGGTGATGGTGCTACCGTTATGGTTTAACTACCAAACCGTAGCAAAATTAACTGATAAAATTAATACCATCGAGAAAGAAGCTAAAAAAATTAAGGCATTACAGGCTGACATTGACAGCGTCATTGATAAAACGCAAAAGCTCATTGATGAAAAAAATGCCTCACCCATGATGGTTGACATTTTAAACACCCTAAGCACCTTAATTGATGATCGAACGTGGCTCGCATATTTGCAATACTCTGAACATCATTTACAAATACAAGGGGAGTCACCGTCAGCGTCCACGTTAATTGGCGTATTAGAAAGCAGTGAGATTTTTACCAAAGCACGTTTTGTCTCGCCCGTGACGCAAAATAATATTAATAAATTAGAACGTTTTCAAATTACCGTGGATACCACCAAAAAGGGAGGTGAGCATGCTGAAGAACATCCCTAAAAACATCCCTAAGTTAGCCTTTGATGGCCAGCGCGTAGCCGCAGTTAGCTTATTGCTGCTGGTACTTATGTTAATTGCATGGTTAGTTATTTCCCCCTTAGTGTCACAAACCTTGGCCTTAAATGACACTAAACAATCGTTGATTTTTCGTTTGCAACAATATGAAAAAATTCTAGCGCAAAAAGACGCGGTCATGACCAGTATGGCGACGGTAAAAACGCAAAATGATGAATTGGATTATTTCAATAATCAAAGTACCGATGCACTCGCTTCTGCGGAAATGCAAAATGTAATTAAACAAACCATTGTGGAAGCAGGGGGAGAATTAAGCAGTACCCAAGCCATACCCGTGAGCGCCAAGGATGGTTTCAGCACAATAACGGTTCGCGTTAGAATGACGGGTAACAGTGAAGTGTTACGCGCCGTATTGTATAAAATAGAAACCTCAACACCCTTAATTGTTATCGATCAAATTGATATTCGCCCTATGCGCGGTTTACGCAATCCTGCAACCAACAAAATAGAGCCCAATAATAATTTAAACATTAATTTTCAAGCGGTTAGTTTTATGAGAAAACCAAACGAATGAATATCATCGGTCTTAATAAAAAATTAGTTTGGTTTACTGGCTCGTTAACTGGATTATTGCTGATTATTTTGTGCGGTGAATATTTTTATGCCGTACACATGCAGCATGAGTTACTTACCGTACAGTCGCAACCCAATGCCACTCATGTGCGCTATGAAATGCCCAGTGTGGATTTACAAGAACGCAGCGAAGATGCCTTTGATGATATGGTTAATCGACCGTTATTTCTTGAGGGCAGGAAACCGTCCAAAGCCTTAACAGCCGAGCAACTTAAAGCTAATGTGGTGAGTACAGGTAAATTTGATTGGGTATTAAATGGGATTTACACCAGTAAACGTGGCGTATCGGGCTTATTTACGCGCACGTTAAAAAATGTACCCAAAGACAATTACCGTCGTGTGCGCTTAGATGAAGCGCTGGATGGTTGGATACTCACGAAAATTTTAAATGATAAAGTCGTGCTAAGCCAAAATGGCATGACCAAAGAATTGCAGTTACGTAAAGCCAAAGCAAAAACCACCGCCACTAAAAACGTGCAGGGTGAGCAAGCAACCGTCACCAATCCAGACGGTGTAGTAGTCCCTTCAGATGTTTCTGAAGACACCAACAATGAATCCCCAGAAGAACCTTTTGAGAATAGTGATAATGAAGACTTTTAAAAAAATAACCTCAGCTTCCTGTGTAGTTGCCCTGGGCTTGTCACTGTCCAGTTGCGAATTAATTAGCTCAAAACAAGCTAAATTAATGCTGATAGATCCTGTTGCTAATAGCGGCGAACCCACAGTCAAAATTACCAACGCTGTTGACAATAAAGCAGCGCTTGCAGAACTTAAACCTAAAGCCGAGTTATACCCAGGATCTGATCGTTCTATTCCCCTTGCGCCAGTGCAACACCGGCAAACTGAAGGCAAAATAGGGAGCTACAATCTTAATTTTGACGACGCCGACTTAGGCGAAGTAGCTAAAGTCGTATTAAGCGACATCTTGAGTCTTAACTATGTACTTAATCCTAAAGTCGTTGGCAAAGTGACCTTACAAACCACGCAACCCTTAAGCAAAGATGAACTTTTGCCAACCTTAGAAATGGTCTTAAGAATGAACAATGCCGCCTTAGTCAAAGACGGTAAAATTTATCATATCGAACCTATTTCAGAAGCCTTATTCACCTCAGAAATTTCCACACATTCGAATCAAGCGGGTTACCAAACACGCATCATTCCGATAAGGAACGTAGCCGCGCAAGAAATTGTTGACGTAATTAAACCCTTAGTACAAGAAAAAACCGTGTTACACGTTGATAACATTCGCAACATCTTGATTGCCTCAGGCACGCCTGATGAAATGATGCGCATCTTAGATTTAGTGAGCACCTTTGATATCGATGTTTTAAAAGGTCAATCCTTTGGTTTATTTACCTTAGCCCACACCGAGCCAGACACCATCATTAAAGAGCTGCAAGAAATTTTCAATAACAAGAAAAAAAGCGAAGAAGATGATTTTTTCCGTTTTATTCCCATTGAACGCATGAACGCAGTGATGGCAATCACCCATCAAGCCAAATATTTACAAGACATAGAAAGCTGGATATTTCGCTTAGACAAAGCACAATCTGGCGTGGGCGGTGGGGTCAATGTGTATAAAGTGCAACATGCCGATGCAGAAGAATTAGCCAACACCTTAAATGAAATTTTTACCGGTGCACAAAAAAGTGATAGCTCAGGGCAAGTGGCTGCGGGCAAAAAATCAACTGAACTCACTAATAAATCAAGCACCGACAGTAAAGCTGACACCAAATCCACCTCAACAAGCGGAGCCTCAACTAAACGCAGTGTAAAACGAAGTAGTCGTAGCGGTACGGGTACCGCTACGGTAGCCAATGTTGATGATGTCAGAATTATTTCTGACAAAGCCAATAATGCCTTGATTATTGTCGCCACGCCAAGAGAATACGACGTCATTTTGCCGGTCATCAGACAGCTTGATTTATTACCCTTGCAAGTATTAATTGATGCCACAATTGTATCCGTGGATTTAAAAGATGACTTAAAATACGGTATTCAGTGGAAATTACAGCACGATAACAGTCTCTTAGGTAATGGCTTAGGCGCTACCTCCTTAGGCTCAGTAACAGCAGACAGTGCTGCGGCCTTTACCACGGGTGGGTTAAGTGCGGTGTATAATTCAGGGGCAGTCAATGCCTTATTAGCCTCGCAAGCCAATAAAGATAATGTCAATGTCATTTCATCGCCCTCCTTAATGGTCTTAAATAATCAAGAAGCCACCATTGAAGTAGGTACGCAAATACCAACTTTAGCCAGCACTTTATCAGGCGCGGGCATAACCTCATCAGGTACGGGCAGCACAGGCTTAGTAACCAATAGCCAAATTGAATATAAAGACACAGGGGTAAAATTACAGGTCACCCCACGCGTCAACGCCAATGGCATGGTGATTATGGTCATTAAACAATCAGTGAGTGATCCCGTTGAATCCACCATAGGGGTAACTTCATCAGCAGCGATTGCCAAAAAAGAAATCGAAAGCTCGGTTGCCATTCATGATGGTGAAACCATTGTTCTGGGTGGCTTAATTAAAGAAAATAATACCTATAACAAATCGGGTATGCCCTGGCTGCATGAACTTCCCTGGGTGGGCTCATTATTTGGCAACACCACTAATAACAAAGATAAATCTGAATTAGTCGTCTTAATTACGCCCAGAGTGGTTAAAAGCAAGCAAGATTCTCGTTTAATTTCTAATGAATTCAAACGCAAATTAACAGGTATTTATCACGAATAAAGGGATAAGCGGCGATAACATCCTGCGCTGGTTTAGCAAGCATTGCATTTATTTTTTTTCATGATTAAATAACGGTGTCGATTGCCGTTTTTATGCTCAATATTTTTAGGCAGCGGTCTCGATAAATAAAAAAAAATAACAATAACTCAGGAGAAGAACGATGAAAAAATTATCCTTATTATTTGCAGGTTTAGTATTAAGTGCAAGCACCACAGTCTTTGCAGATGTGCATCTTGATACCGCACTTGAACATGCGACTGCCGCATTAGCAGCAGGTAAAGCAGGCAATGCACCCAGCTTAGTGGAACACGCAAAAGCGGCTTTAGACCACTCCCTTACTGCCTCGATTACCGCTAAAAGCGTCGCTAAAAACCATATCGATGCCGCTGCAAAATCATTACAAACAGGCATTGATCAAGGCGCATTAAATCAATTAGATACCGCAACAAAAGCAGCTGAAGAAAGCGTGGCTCATTTAACCGCAGCAAAATAAGCTTTTTATATAAGCAACACCCCAAAAACGGGCAGAATTTCTCTGCCCGTTTTTTTTTTCAAAGGTACGGGTGTCGCTGCGTGATTTGATTAAATATTTGGATAAGGATAAACAGCGTAATGTCATCACTTCTTTTGAAGATGATTTGGATCATGAGGGGATTAGCGAACATGATTTACTCCCTTCCTATACTAAGCTGCAAAGCTATAAGGATAGAGTTGAGTCGTATATTCGCAATCACAAAGATCACTTGGTTATCCAAAAACTAAAAACTAATAAACCGATCACCGAATCTGAAATTACTATTTTAGAAGGCATTTTGTTTGATGGTGAAACGCTTGGTACCAAACAAGATTATATCAACACCTATGGCGATAAGCCTTTAGGTGAGTTTATTCGAAGCATTGTTGGTTTAGAGGTAACGGCAGCTCAAGAGGCCTTTGCTGACTTTATTCAAGCAGGTAATTTACGTGCTGACCAAATGACCTTTATTAATTGTATTATCAGCTACTTAAGCAGCAATGGTACGATTGATAAGGCGATGTTATTTGAGGCACCGTTTACTAATATTCATCATCAAGGCTTGTTTGGAGTATTTGATGATGCGGCTGCGAGTAAGGTGATTAAGTTGCTTGATGGCGTTAATCAAAATGCTTGGGTTATTAAGCAGGCGGCTTAACTTAAACTGTGAGGAGGGCTCGTTGTGCTGGTCAGTTACATGCAGCCGACTTGAACCTCTTTTAATCTTATTGCCAATATTTTATAACTTACGAAGAGAATTCTTTTACATCACTAAAAAATTAAAAAGGCCAGAATGCCCGACCTTTTTAAAGGTGTAAAACTTAACGAATTAAATCAATTGTTTTTTCAACGGCTTTTTTCTTAACTTGTTTTTTTATCGCTTTGGGTGCATTTTCTACAGCATTGACTGCCGATTTTCCTGTTTTAACTGCTTGATTTGCAGCGTCTACTTGCTTAACCGCTTCTGGTGCAACAGCCGTAGCAGTTGATTTTGCCGCGTGTTCTGCTATGCCTCCCAGTAAACTTTGCTCGGCAAATGCAGCGCCGGACATAAATAACATTGTTCCTAATAAAATAGCTTTGTTATGCATGGTATTGATCCTGTAATGATGTTGAATGAGTTGATAGGGTATCACTGCGAAACTTAATGGTGGATTAATGGAAATTTAATTATTGTGTTATCAGTCAAGTTGAGTGAGCAGTTTTTTTTATGCGGTAAATTTTGTGCGTGTGAGAGTGTGTGTGCGGCAGAGCGCTTAGGCAATTAAATCACTTAAGGAATAAAGTTCAGTAAAATCCATTAATGCAACACCTGTTGTGGAGGCTAATTGTCGTGCAGATAAAGTAAATGATTGATTTGAAACAACTAACGCATAGTCTGCATGGTAATGATGCATGCCAGAAAAGACTTCTTGAACGGCTGAATTACCAATCGGCGAGGAGTATAACTTACACTGAATGGCTACGGTTTTGCCATATTTTTCAGCAAGAACATCAACGCCTTGATCGCCACTTTTACCATTAACCATCACTTCCCAGCCATTTTTTTTTAAAATATCTGCACAATAATGCTCAAATTCAGAAGGGGTTAAGCGCGTTATATCGTGGTGAAGTGGGGGCTGTTGCTTGGTTAATTGCGTAACTACGCGTTCTATTTCAGTGAAGACAAAGGGGGAGTAGGTTGTTAAAAAAGTGTCTTTTGTTGAGGTGGCTGATAACAAAGCTTTTTTTTCATTTAATCTGTTTTTTAAATCAATAATATCTTCATCATTGGCAATTAAATGGTTAAAAAAATAGAGTTTTTCCTTGTTCCAAGCTTCTGTAATCGGTCTTTTATAATCATCCACACTTAGCTTTTGCTGCTTTTTTTTTAATAAAATATGTTTATGTTCCATGATAATTTCACAGCAGCGTGTTTCTAACTCTTTTTCTAAAATGGTAATACTATTTAAATTGGCCATTCTAGCAACTTCATATTTTAGATCATTTTCCAATGATTCATCTGACAGCGAATAATTACTGTAAAAATTATAATTTCCAGTTTCATAAACATAGCGTTTGTAGACGATGATTGCTTCATCTTGATTATCTTGGTGCCATAGCGCAATAGCGCCTTGTAGACCTACAAAGCCTTGCTGCCTTAACGTATCAAGCATATTAATTTCAGTTATTTTTGCCTGAAGTTCGGCGCGTTTTTGATGTTGCTCTTTAGCTATTTTCTTAAACCAACTTATTGTTTTTAAAAGAATAGTAAATAGAATAAGCAAGACGAAGCCTAGTGCAATTATTGTTTCTCTTGTTGGGGTGATTAAATCTAGGCGCGTCATAATAATCGAGTCAACTGATGGGTTATGTGGTTCGCGTTATTGTGTTGTCTAAAAAACTTCGTAAAGTCTTTATAATAGTTGTAACACACTACGTTAAGTCTCTAAAGGTGTGTTGTTAAACAGTAATTAACATTTAAGAATGATCGTGTTGATAACAACTGACCAACTTAAAAACAGTAGGTATCATAACTTTTAGTAACAGGCAGTGGCAAGATGTTAACACGCAGTAGCAGCCTATCTAAATGAATTAAGAGCACATAAACGTGGCAAATAATAGTATCCATCGCACATTAAGCCAAGCTCAACGAGAAAGACTGGCGCATATTGATTTTACTTTGATGTTTAAAGGTGAAGCTGGACGACATTTTTTAATGGCACGGTTTAATATCGCACCTTCGGTAGCAACTCAAGATTTTGTACGTTACAAAACCCTTGCACCTGAGAATATTGTCTATGATGCAAAACGTCGCTTACATTTAAAAACTAAGCACTTCAAGCCATTGTTTGAGTATGACGTTATCCGAACATTAGCCACCATCAGTCAAGGCTTTGGCGATGGCTTTATGAACAAAGTAAAACCGCCCATAGAGTGTGAAGCGCCGTTTCATTTAAATAAACCACGCTTAGCAATTGTCGCCAGCGTAAGTGAAGCCATTGAAAAGAAATGTGCGCTTAGTATTAGCTATGTGTCAATGAGTAATGGCTGTAGTGCACGAGATATTGTGCCACATACCTTGGTTGACAATGGTTTGCGTTGGCACGTGCGGGCTTATGATCGTAAACAAAATGCATTTAGAGATTTTGTGCTGACCAGAATAAAATCTGCCGAATTAATAAGTATTTATCCAACTAATGAAGGCGAAACTAAGCTGCTGGATAAACAATGGAATCGTATTGTTGAATTAGATTTAATTCCTCATCCAAAAATACATCATCCAGAAGCAATTCAACTAGATTATGGTATGAATAATGGACACTTAGTGGTTGAGATAAGAGCCGCATTTGCTGGTTATTTATTACGTTTATGGAATATTGATTGCTCAATAGATGCCAGTGCTAAAGGGCACGAGTTTCATTTAGCACTTAATAACCCAGAAACTTTGTATGGTGTTGATAATGCTGAATTAGCACCTGGATATAACAGTGCAATGACAGCTAAGAAGAAGGCAGGTAACGTTAATAAAGTAGCTGTGGAAAACAATGTTGGGTAACAGTGGTGCCCCAAGGCGGATTCGAACCGCCGGCCTGTCCCTTAGGAGGGGACCGCTCTATCCTGCTGAGCTATCGGGGCAACGCCTGCTATTTTAACATAAGCATCATAGTGATTTCTGTACTTTTCCACGCAGATTGAACGGCAGGCGATAGCTAATAGATTAAGCGGGGTGATGTCATCCTTCTATTTTTATCTGCTTTTGCCGTAAATTAGGTTAATTTTAATGTTTGTATAGATTATCCTACACTGTATAACATGGTGTTATTTTCAATATGACAGATTAATTTAATAACGTTAATTTAAGAGGATATTCAATGGCGGAACATTATAAGCAAATTTTATTGGCACTTGATTTTTTGGAAAATGATGACATTGTTACTGAACGAGCACTACAAGTAGTGCAGCAATTTTCCTGTAAACTCAGTATTATTCATGTTGTTGAGAGTGTGCCTGTGGTCGATATGGGGTATGGTGCTGAAATACCTTATAACATGGATTTAATGACTGAATTAATGACAAGTGCTAAACATAAACTTGAGCAAATTGCTCAGCAGTTAGGCATTACTGAGGCTGAATGTTGGTTGGAAGTGGGAAGTCCTAAACAGGAAATTATTCGTGTTGCGGAAGAGAATAAGATCGATTTAATTGTTGTTGGATCGCATGGACGTCATGGCTTGGCGTTATTATTGGGTTCAACTGCAAACAGTGTTTTGCATCATGCGCCGTGTGATGTGTTAGCCGTTAAATTACCTACAGAATAAAAAAGCAGTTTTTAAACAAAAAAATAACAATAAAGAGAGCTTACATGAACGGAAATATTGCTAATTACGATCCAGAAACGCAATCTGGAACCATTAAATATAATGATAAAGTATTTACTTTTAAGCTAGATGACTGGCAGGCTGAAGGGATTGTTCCAGAAGAAGGTGATGATATTGAATTTGATCAAGGCGATGAAGATACCGCTAAAAATGTGCGCTTAATCGGTGCCTTTTTAGAAAAACCTAAGGCAGTTAAATCAAAATATATTGCAGCCTTATTAGGTGTGTTGTTGGGGTGGTTGGGTTTGCATCGATTTTATTTAGGCCATTACAAGATAGGTTTAATTCAGATTGTGGTGACCTTACTTACTGGTGGATTCGGTGCGTTATGGGGATTTATTGAAGGGGTATTGATTTTTGCAGGTCATATTAATATTGATGCAAAAGGACGGCCGTTGAAATAATAAGCTGTTAAATAGTGAGCGGACTTGCGTGCAAGGTAACACAGGTACATTACCTGTGTTAACCAATCTTATAATACCGTTAAACGGTAAATTTAATGCCTTTTGCCATGTTTACCAGAAGAAGGTTCTTCAAATTTTACTTTTAACGGTTTGCCGCAATAAAGATTTCCATCAAGAGCTGCAATAGCTGCTCTTGCTTCATGACCTTCCATTGCTATAAAACCGAAACCTCGACATTTACCACTGAACAAATCAGCAATAATTTCAATTGAGCGGACTTTACCATATTCAGAAAATAAAGCATTGACTGATGCTTCAGTTGCATCGCTGGGTAAGTTTCCTACAAAAATTCGTTTCAAATGACATATCCTAAATTATGGGGGTGAGTTGAAAGACGACCGGCAAAGCCAGTTGAGTGAAAAGCCTGCAAAGAGGCTATTGCTTAGAATGCAGTGCACTATATAAACAGTGACTATTTGTATATAGAGGTTAATTACTATTCTGCTCCCTTGACCATTATAGTAATTAATGCTTTATAAGGCTATTGATAATTAAATTGATACTCGACAGGGATCGTAACTGGTTTTTTTAAAACCAAGCTCCTTTTTGTTATACATAGCACAGTGATTAGTACGTTAACTGCGTGCCTTATTTCCAAATACTGACAATATTAGAGTAATGATCTGTCCAGGGCTGCATATCGAAATACAAAGGTAATTTATTCCACTGACCTAATTGACTATTTTTAAGTGGTGCTAATTGTTCGGGCGTTCTTGCTATCACCAGCCAATCAGTGGCGACCACTAAGGGGCTGTTATCGTTAGGGATAAATTCTTGAATTAATGCTGCAAAATGTGCTTTTTCAGCATGAATAGATAACACTTTTTTTAATAATAAATGTCGATTAGTAATATGAAACGCTAATATTCCTGTGGGTTTGAGTTTTTTAAAATATAAACTTAACGCCTCCTCTGTTAACAAATGAGTAGGCACAGCATCTGAGCTGAACGCATCCATAACTAATAAATCATACATCCCCTCTGGTTCGTGCGTTAACGATAATCGGGCATCACCTATCACCATCTTGGCATCTTTTGCGCACTTGTCTAAATAACTAAAATAGCGCGTGTTGTTTGCCACACTTACCACTAAAGGATCAATTTCATAAAACACCCAATGTTGGGTAGGTTTGGCATAACATGCCAATGCGCCTGCGCCCAAGCCTACTACACCTACCGTCCAGTTAGCATTTTGGCTAGAATATTCTGAAAATAGTTGCCCCATAGGGCCAGGTTGACTGTAATACGTCAATGGGGTTTTAAGATGTTGTGGCGACAATCTTTCCGCGCCATGTTTTGTGGTGCCATGAAAAAGCTCATGGTATTGCTCAGGCTGCTGTTGTTCATTAATCAATGTGCTACTGCGCATTGATAAAACACCAAAAAAACTACGTTCTTGATACAGCACATGCGATGACAAATTATGTAATCCTAAGGCTAAAAAGATAATCGCGCCGTATGTGGTGGCAAAACTTAACGGACGTTTTCTTAATACTAATCCTAGTAACGTTAAGCCCATTAACGACAACGCTAATTCATCAAAATAAGTGACTAAATTAGTGACGGTATTGTGTAACACAATACCAAAACAAATGAGGATAAAAGCGGGCAGCAGTTGTAAGCCAAAATGTTTAAAAAAACTGTGCAGTGGGTCAGGGCGTAATAGTAAAGCGGCAATGATCATCAGTGGATATTCATAAATATCGTTAAATATGAACGGCGCCACAAAGGTGTTAAACATGCCTCCTAACATTCCTGCTAATGACATGAGCAAATAAAAACGTGTTAAGTGATGCGTGGGAGGACGCATTTTAGCGAGTTCACCATGACACACTAACGCGGCTAAAAAGAAGGCGACGACATGTAAAATTAAGTACATCCAGTACGGTAGTTCTGCTGGATTAATAAAGGCGTAAATAATAAAAACGACTAAAAAAATTGTTTGAGCCGCTACAACCCCCCCATGAATACGGTCATAAAACTTAGCAAAAACAATAATAAAAGACAGTAAATAAACCGTTAATGGAACAATCCATAATAAAGGTACTGAAGCAATGTCGGTGCTTATAAAATTAGTTAAGCCAAGTAATAAACTGGACGGTACAAACGCTAACACCAGCCAATGTAATTGAGTAACTATTGATAAAGCAGGTGCATCAGCACTCTGTTCTGTAGGCTCAGATTTTTTGGATACCTTTGTTAAAAACACCCAACCACAGAGGCTTAGTAGAATAGCTAAAACACCATAGACTATGCTCCACGAAAGTTGTTGAACCTCTAAATTTATCGCGGGTTCAATTAAAAAGGGATAGCTAAGTAACGCCAGTAAACTGCCTAAATTACTCGCGGTATACAGAAAATAAGGATCATGACTAGCACTATGTCCCACTTGAGCAAACCATTTTTGCATTAATGGTGCAGTGCTAGAGACCACAAAAAAAGCTAAGCCAATTGAAACGAATAATGTCCACAATAACCATAAAGTGGGGTTGTTATCCGTTGGGGGGGTACTATTTTCGGGTAACGCCAGTGGTAAGGTAATCATGCTAAGTAACACAAGCACGCTGTGTAGTTGAATCTGTCTAGCTGGAGATAAGCGAAGTGAGATGGTGTGTGCGTATAAATAACCTAAAAATAAAATACTTTGGTAAAACACCATACAGGTATTCCACACCGCAGGAGAGCCGCCCAATAATGGCAATAATAATTTGCCAAATAAAGGTTGCAAGACAAAAACCAATGAAGCACTGACAAACAGTGTGCAAGCAAACAACAGAATAAGCGTAAAACGATGGTGAGTTAGAAAGCGCATGTTTATAATTATTAGAGTGTTCAACTGCTGGTCAGTAATAAAATTACCCTTACAAGTAATCAATGAAAGCGATGTTGGGTTAAAAAAGAAAGGCTGCTAGCAGTCAAAAAAATGTCAAAAAGCTACCCGCGACTAATGTTGACAATTATATTCTTAAAAGTAATTATCTGGAAAACACTGTCGTGCTGATTGCGATTTTTGGGCTGATTTTTTTAATAGAGCAATAGTAGTCATGTACTTGTTTGAAAAAACTTGACCGTTACAGCTGGCTGGGTAACATCGGGCAATAATGCTAGCTATTTTTTTTATATATCTTCAAGGAGAAGGATTCGTGGCTGATTCACTATTGCGGCAATGGGAAATGTTGAAATTAATTCCACGTGATCGAACCATCACAGTGCGGGAAATAAAAGATAAATTAGATGGCTTAGGCTATTGTATTTCATCGCGATCAATTGAGCGTGATCTGGATAAATTATCAATTCCTTTTTGTTTAGAATCAGATACACGACAGCGGCCTTATCGTTGGCGTTTTGCGTTGAATATGCCCTTAGTCAATATTCCAGGCTTAACGTCCGGCGAAGCTTTATCTTTTGTGTTACTAGAAACTTACTTACTAAGTTTATTACCGGTTGCGATTGCTGATAATTTATCCCCACATTTTGCGGCGGCTAGGCAGTATTTTACCACTGAAAATAATTCTTCTAAATTGGTTGATTGGCTTAAAAAAGTAAAAGTGGTGCCGCCAGGTCAGCCCTTACTTGCACCAAGAATTAATCCTAACATTCAGCGTTCGGTGAATGATGCTTTATTACAAGGCATGCAGTTGGAAATGGATTATTTGGGCATTGAGTCAGAAACAGCAAAGCATTACTCGTCTGTGCATGTGCAAGGCTTAATTCAGTATGGTGTGGTCGTGTATTTAGTGGCAATGATTAATAGTCACAATGATCTACGCTTATTAGCATTGCATAGAATTCAACAAATAAAACTCTTGGATATTCCTGCACGAGAGTTAGCAGGCTTTGATTTACATACTTATGTTGATCAAGGCGGCTTAGGGTTTAATATTGATTCACCCGAGTTAATCACCCTACGCGCTATTTTTAAACATAAAGCGGGACAGCATTTAATTGATACACCTTTAGCGAGCAATCAACATATCGAACGCATTGATTCAGATACGTTAATTATTACCGCACAGTTATTAGATACCGTGCAATTACAGCGTTGGTTAACAAGTTTTGGTCCTGATGTGGAAATTCAAGCCCCCGCAGCGTTAAGGTTAAAACTGGCTGAGCGACATCAACAAGCTGCTCAGCAGTATAGGGCTAATTAAGCACCTCTAAACCTTATTGCAGGCTTTTAGTGGCGGGCAGCGGTTAAATGCTTTGATAAAGTTGCAGGTAGTTTTCTGCACTGCGTTGCCATGAAAAATCTTTTTGCATACCATCCATTTGCATTCTATGCCAAGCCGTTGGCAAGGTATAAAGCAATAATGCACGTTTTACTGCTTCCATCATTGAGCCAGCATTCGCTTCATTAAATACAACGCCTGTGGCCGTGCCATGGGTAATTGTTTCTGGGCTAGCATCGATAACGGTATCTGCAAGCCCACCCGTTTTTCTAACAATAGGAATAGTGCCATAACGTTGACTGTACATTTGATTAAGTCCGCAGGGTTCAAAGCGAGAGGGCATTAAAAAAATATCTGCACTGGCTTCAATTACATGTGCTAAGGCTTCATCATAGCCGATGATAATAGCAATTTTGTTTGGGTAGTTGTCTGCAAAACCTTGCAATGCCTGTTCAAAGGCTTTATCGCCTGCACCCAGTAAAACAAATTGTACGGAATGCGTCATGATTTCGGGTAAGCATTCGATGACCATATCAATGCCTTTTTGCTCAACTAAACGACTGATTAAGGCAATCATTGGTATCTGTGCATCAACAGGAAGGGTTAATTTTTTTTGTAATTTTGTCTTATTAAGTTGTTTTTTATTGAGCGTGGCAGCATTAAAGTTAGGATTAATCATGCTATCTAGCTCAGGATTCCATTGCTCCATATCAATGCCATTAATAATGCCAATTAAATCATCTTGTCGAAAAGTAAGTAAACCTTCTAAGCCATAACCAAACTCAGGAGTTTGAATTTCTAAGGCATACGTAGGACTAACCGTAGTGATTTTATTGGCATAGACCAAACCACCCTTAATAAATGACAACATGTTATTAAACTCAAGGCCATCCGCATGCCACAGTTGGCCTGGTAAATGTAACTCTGCAACAGTATGGCTTGGAAATAAGCCTTGATAAGCAAGGTTATGGATAGTAAATACACTGGCAGGATAATTGGTTTCAAGCGAGAGTAGGGCAGGCACTAAGCCCGTTTGCCAATCGTTACAATGGACAATATCAGGCTGCCAGTCTTGATGTATGCGGTTCATGGCACACTCCACCGCAACGCGACACAATAAAGCAAAACGGACAGCATTATTTGCCCAAGGCTCACCATTTTCATCTGTATAAGGATTGCCTGGTAAATTAAAAAACTCAGCACAATCAACTAACCACACCAAGACATTGCTGTCAGGCAACTGCGTTTCAAGAATATTAACCTCGCGATTATCCACGCGTATTGAACACACATAACGCACATGGCCATTGGTTTTTAAGGCGTTGTAATTAGGCATAATCAAGCGAATATCTTGATGTAAATCTGCCAACGCTTTAGGTAAACTGCCACACACATCTGCAAGTCCTCCGGTTTTAATTAACGGATGTGCTTCGCTGGTTACAAATAAAATTTTTGTCATAAGTGGTCTGTCCATTTGTGGTGCTTGTGCAGCGATTTTAAATTGTTTTAGTCATTTTTTAGTGGAGCTAAATAGCTTGAGCTATTGAAATAAAACAGCTCAAGCAGCTTTTCTCCGTAATTACTCAGTGATTAAGGCGGAATAGCGCGCGAGACTTTGAAAGTATGATGATTTTAATCTCCCTCATTCGACCCGCTCATGACATGTCTTTGCAAGAGGAGGATTGAGGGAGAGGTATTTAAATCATAACTTACTGATACAGATAATTAGCCTTGACGCTTCAACACTAATCCTCCCAAAGGCGGCAAGGTTAACCAAACAGAATGGGGTAAATTCATCCAAGGTAATGCTTGAGCCCAGACCTCGCCATTGCCGGTATTCGAGCCGTCATAAAATACTGAATCAGAATTAA
>CAJAQT010000133.1 GCA_903944165.1 uncultured Methylococcaceae bacterium
GTATTGCTTAGCGTGACCATATCGTTAAACGGCAACCGTGCGAGCAGTGACACGCATTCAAGCCGTGCGGCTTCGGGGATAAACTTGTACGCGGCAAGCTTGCTGTCGCCTTTTAGTGCCTTGGCTTCAAAATGAGTGCCCAATGCCGACCACATGCCAATAACAGCACTTGCCTGTTTATCTTTTGGCAAGGTGGCGGCTAAGTCATGAATCATGTTTTTTAACTCGTCCTGAGTTGCTAACGACAAACCACCTTCTACGGCTATCTTGGTTTTTTTTAGGGGGAGGGCTTTTAGGCCGTAGGGGATTTGTCCGGTGACTAATGCGTCGTAGGCTCGGATGACTTTCAGCGTAAATACTGGACTTATCCACATGGCGTAGGCGTAGACAACCTCTTTAACTGCTAATGTACCTATCCCATTGATTACATTAACAGGTTCTAGCTTCTCAGATTTGAGAAGCTCTATTAAATCAATTGCTTGCTGATTACGAAGAAAGTTAGCTGGTTTATGTTTTGATTCATTGCCAGATGAAACATGCAAGTCATTAAGGCAATAGCGGCCTTGTTCATCTTGACGAATAACGATATCTGCAATGGTTAATGGGGTATTTATTGCTAAATTTGACATGATAAATTCCTGTTGTTCTTTTCTAAGAGAAGCACCCCGAAGGGTGTGATTAGGAGCTTAGAAACTGCCAACAAGCGCAGCGGCATTAATTCAATATATTCATGCCACTCCTAACCACAGCGCAATTATGCCACAAATGGCAGTATTGCAGAAATCGTCAGGCATAAAAAAACCGTATGGCTTTCGTGTACGGGAAACGCTTGTTGTTTGAGCTTTCTAAGACTCGGCGCAAAGCATACGCCCAAACCGGAGGCAGTGTCAAATAAAAAACAGCTTGCTCATATCAATAATTGCATATACAATTATTGATATGAAAAAGAAACTCACTTGGGACGAAAACAAACGCCAAACCAACCTTAAAAAGCACGGCTTGGACTTTGCCGATGCGGGCGAGGTGCTTGAATCGCGTTACCGTCTGGAGGTGATGGTGGTTAGAAATGGCGAATACCGCTTACAGTCTTTTTCTTATGTCATGAACAGGCTGACCGTTTTATCACTCGTGCATTTACAGCGCGACAACACGATGCGGATCATCAGCTTTAGAGAAGCAAGCCAATTAGAATCGGAGGTGTACTATGACTGGCTCGAAAACAAACCCAATGACCCGTGAACAGATTCTTGAAGCGATGAAAACACCGCCTTCAGGGGGCTATTATGTATGGGACGGCATCGATGAAGACGACCGCCCAGCAACTGAGGAGGAATTAAAAGCTGGCATGGTTTTGGCGCGTAGCCGTGGGCGGCCTTCTGGGTCAGATAAAACGCAAATCGCCTTGCGCGTGGATAACCGTGTTCTGGAAGCCTTCCGCGCCACCGGTAAAGGCTGGCAAACGCGCATGAACGAGGCACTCAAGGAGTGGCTTAGTGAACATGCGGTGTA
>CAJAQT010000134.1 GCA_903944165.1 uncultured Methylococcaceae bacterium
ACACTCTTTTCCCTGCGCGATAGCAAGAAATAATATTTTTGCTGTTCAATTTCACCCAGAAAAAAGTCAAACAGTGGGTTTGCAATTGCTCAAGAATTTTTTATCTTGGGATGGAACTGTTGCTTTTTAATCACTTTGTTACCGAGGTTTTTTACTATGTTGCTAATACCCGCTATCGATATTAAAGATGGTAAATGTGTGCGTTTACGTCAAGGACGCATGGAAGATGACACGGTGTTTTCAGATGATCCCGTTGCCGTTGCAGGACGTTGGGTGCGTTTAGGCGCAAAGCGCTTACATTTAGTTGATTTAGATGGTGCGTTTGCAGGTAAGCCAAAAAATGCGGCGGTCATTCATGCTATTGTTGATGCCTATCCTGGTGTTCCCATCCAAATTGGCGGTGGTATCCGTGATGAAGAAACCATTGAGGCCTATCTGAATGCAGGTGTTGAGTATGTCATTATTGGCACTAAAGCAGTCAACGAGCCACATTTTATTCGTGATATTGCCATGGAATATCCGCGCCGTATTATTATTGGTTTAGATGCGAAAGACGGTAAAGTCGCTATTGATGGCTGGTCGAAATTATCAAAACATGACGTGATTGATTTAGCACAACACTTTGAAGCTGATGGTGTGGAAGCGATTATTTACACTGATATTTCGCGTGACGGCATGATGCAAGGCGTTAATGTTGAAGCTACTGCGAAATTAGCCAGTGCCATTACTATTCCGGTGATTGCATCAGGAGGCATTACTAATCTTGATGATATTCGTGCCTTAGGTTTGGTTGCAGGTGAAGGTATTATGGGCGCAATTACAGGGCGAGCAATTTATGAAGGAACCTTGGATTTCGCCATAGCCGAGCAATTAGCGGAGTCTTTTGCTTGATTTATTTTATGTCAAACGGCATTTTGGATAATTGTCATGAGTTTAGCTAAGCGCATAATTCCATGTCTTGATGTTGATCAAGGTCGGGTTGTAAAAGGGGTTAAATTTGTAAATATTCGCGACGCTGGTGATCCAGTTGAAATTGCGCGTCGTTACGATCAGGAAGGCGCGGATGAACTTACCTTCCTTGATATTACCGCAACTCATGCTAACCGAGACACTCTGATTCATGTAGTAGAACAGGTTGCAAGTGAGGTTTTTATCCCGTTAACGGTCGGCGGCGGTATTCGCAGCGTAACTGATATTCGTAACTTGCTTAATGCTGGCGCAGATAAAGTGGCGATCAATAGCGCTGCAGTGGTTAATCCTTATTTTGTCGATGAAGCTGCAAGTCGGTTTGGTTCGCAATGTATCGTTGTTGCCATTGATGCTAAAAAAGTAAGTATGGACAATGAGCCTGAGCGTTGGGAAATTTTTACTCATGGTGGTCGTAAAGCGACAGGCATTGAGGCTGTGTCCTGGGCAGAAAAAATGGTGCAGCTTGGTGCGGGTGAATTATTATTAACCAGTATGGATCGTGATGGTACACGCAGTGGTTTTGATTTACGTTTAACTAAAGCCATCAGTGAAGCGGTTGCTGTGCCAGTTATTGCTTCAGGCGGTGTTGGGACCTTGGAACATTTAGCAGAAGGTATTTTACAAGGTAAGGCAGATGCAGTTTTGGCGGCAAGTATTTTTCATTTTGCAGAATATACCATTCACCAAGCTAAAGAATATTTGCAAGCACGAGGGATCGAGGTGCGCTTATGAGTTGGTTGGATGACATACGTTGGACTACGGAAGGCTTAGTGCCAGTGATTGCCCAGCAAGCAGAGACAGGAAAAGTGTTAATGTTTGCATGGATGAACAAAGAATCTTTAGCATTAACTGCGCAAGAAGGCTACGCAGTGTATTGGTCACGTTCGCGTGGGCAATTATGGCGAAAGGGTGAGCGTTCGGGGCATCGACAAAAAGTAATCAGTATTTCTTTAGATTGTGATGAGGATGTTCTATTATTAGAAATTGCACAAGAAGGTGGTATTGCTTGCCATACTGGACGACAAAGTTGTTTTTATCGACGCTTAATTGATGGTAGTTGGCAAGCAGTCGAGCCAGTTATTAAAGCCCCAGAACTTATTTATCATGTCTAAATTATTTTAAGGTACGCAATGAATACAACGCTTACTCAATTAGCTGAAGTTTTAGAGCAACGTAAAAACCAAACAGCAGACACTTCTTACGTCGCGAGTTTATACGCTAAAGGCTTGGATACAATTTTAAAAAAATTAGGTGAGGAAGCCACCGAAACGGTTATTGCTGCAAAAAATTTAGATAAAGATCAATTGATTTACGAAATGGCTGATTTATGGTTTCATTGTATGGTGTTATTAGCGAATGAATCTTTACATCCCAATGATGTGTTACACGAATTAGAGCGTCGCTTTGGTTTATCAGGATTGGACGAAAAAGCGTCACGCACACAATAATCGCAATTTAGTTTTTTAGGAGAATAAGTTATGGGTTTAAGTATCCCGCATTTATTAGTTGTATTAGGTATTGTCATTTTAGTGTTTGGAACTAAACGTTTACGCAATTTAGGCGGTGACTTAGGTGGCGCGATTAAGGGTTTTAAATCTGCTATTAAGGACGGTGAAGTTGATAACAATAGCAACATGGCGGCACATGATGATCCCGTGATTGAAGGCGATGTCACCTCTAAAAAAAATGACAAAGCATAATCATGTTCGAGGTTGGTTTTTCTGAATTGTTTATGGTGGCTTTGGTGGCTTTATTGGTTATAGGACCAGAAAAACTGCCTAAAGCGGCTAGGCTTACAGGTTTTTGGATAGGCAAATTGCGCACTATGTTAGATTCTGTAAAAGCCGAGGTAAATGAAGAATTGCGTGCTGAAGAGATGCGTCAATTAATTAGGGAGCAGAGCGGTTTCGATGAAATTCGTCAATTACATGATGAGGTCATTTCTGAGACATTTTCTATCCAGTCGTCACTCAATAACACTGCTGAGCTGGAAACATCTCAGGGCGCACTCAATGACACAGAAAAAAACTAATACGGTAGAAGAGTCTTCTTTTATTTCTCATTTAATTGAGCTTCGTGATCGTTTACTGCGTAGCATCTTAGCTATTCTTTTAATTTTTTTGAGCTTAGTCGCCTTTGCCAAAGAAATTTACAATTATCTTGCAGGTCCATTGTTGGCACATTTGCCAGCAAACAGCACAATGATTGCCATTGATGTCGCCTCGCCCTTTTTTACGCCGTTTAAATTAACCATTATTCTTGCAACATTTCTCGCTATTCCTTTTATTTTGTATCAATTTTGGGCGTTTGTTGCGCCAGGCTTATACAAAAAAGAACGGCGTTTAGTGTTGCCTTTATTAGTTGCAAGTTCCTTATTGTTTTATTTGGGCATTGCGTTTGCGTACTTTGTTATTTTCCCAATTGTTTTTGGTTTTTTAACTGCGGCAGCACCTGAAGGTGTGGCAGTAATGACGGATATAGCTAAATACCTAGATTTTGTGCTAGCACTGTTTTTTGCTTTTGGGGTGAGTTTTGAGGTGCCGATTCTTACTATTGTTATGGTTTGGACGGGCATGACAACGCCTGCTGAGTTAGCCGAAAAAAGACCGTATGTGGTGGTGTTGATTTTTATTATTGCGATGTTTTTAACCCCCCCCGATGCAATCTCACAAACATTATTGGCTGTGCCAATGTGTATCTTATTTGAATTAGGGATCTTTTTTTCACGTTTCTTTATAAGCAAAGAAAGTGCTGACTTAGCAGAAGAAAAAGAGCCTCACCGTTTGGAGAAAAAATAATCGTTGATTATTTTCGTTACACTGCTCGGCTTAGGTCGCGACTGTGCAAGGTAGCGTGAGAACGTTGTAAAATAGCTTCAGCAATTTGCTGGGTGGTATCAATAACGGGATATGTCCAAGGTTCATAGTCTGTGCTAAGTTTTTTTGCTGCACCGTGCTCAATGAGTTTACCAATGATGTCACGGTGATAACATTCAGTTACTTTCTCATTTAAATCCACTAATACTGGTTTACCAGTAAAAACAGCTTCTGAACACATAGATAGCGAATCACCTGTGACAATAAATAACTCAGCATGGGCTAACAGAGCGCTATAAAAACTGGGATGACTTGTTTGCCAATCAAAAAAATCATAGGGCAGTTGACTAAATTCCGTAAGCATCATTGACATCGACTGGACTGGCGTTCTGCGACTGTTTGTAATCACAAGTACTGCTTTTAACGACTGGCTAATGTGTACGACCTGTTGGGCAAAGTGTCGTGCATAGGTTTCATTAAAGCCATTGCAGTAGCGCGTATTACCACCGATTAATAAGCCAATGATGGGTTGAGTCAGTGCATGAAAATAGCCTTTATGCTCAAGGGCAGCATGGGCAAGTTTGTTTTTAGTTTGGTTGTGTGGCACGCCTAATAATGAAACAACATTCTCGCCTGTTAACTGTGGTGAAGCGATTAAGTCATACTCGGTTAAGCGTGGATGAGGCGTTTCTGGCAAAATGGAAGCAAGAAAAATAGTGAATAATTGCTTAGGGAAAATTTTTCGTAAATCAGCAATTTCGGACGTGGTTTCTTCACCTGTACCGCTTATGATAAAAATGGTTTGATAGCCACCGCGTTGCAGATAGCGTTTTTTTAGTAAGTCGTGGTATTCATCTTGATTGTCACTTGGTCGTGGAATGCGTTCATAGCCAAACCCCAAATGTTCAGCTAAGCCAATTCGTGCATTAAGTTCGCCCGTGTATTCACTATCGACAATCCAAACAAGTGGCGCAGGTTTCATGAAAGTATGCATTAGTTTAAGTGTTGGCTTACGTCACGTGCCGCTAAGGCACCTTCAGCGAGTGCGTTGACCACAGAAGGATCATCTGAGTTAGTCACATCGCCAATCGCATAAATTCCAGGAATATTAGTACGCTTAACCTTGTCAGTTAAAATATAGTGTTTGTCAGTCGCCACATGCGTCAAGAGCTCACTATTTTTTAAAAACTCAGTGTTTGCTGTAAAACCGCAGCGAATAAAAATTTTGTCAACAAACAGTGTTTGGTTTAAACCGCCGCTTTGTGTGAGTTTAAGAGCAATTTTATTTTGTACAGGGTAAATTCTCGTTATTGTAGCGTGGGCATGTTCGATAATTTTATTTTGCTGAATTAATGTACTGATGTCGTCACGAATTAGCGTTTGTGCTGTTGCGCTTGAGCGCATAATAAGATGTATTTTATCAGCGGTTGCAGCAATATCTTTTGCTGTGTAATGGGCGTTATCACCACCGCCGAGAATCGCAATTGTTTTAGCGCTTAGGTGAGGCAGTTGTTTAAGATGATCCGTTGGTGAAAAAAATACTCGATTACTGATGAGCTCAGGTGTGAAGCCCTCGATATTTTCTATTACTTCATAGCCAAGAGGTCGTGCGCCCGTGGCAATGATTAAGGCTTTTATAGACAATGTTTCAGGACTAAGCGTGTTTTTTTGTATAACCATTTGAAAGCCAAGTCTATTTTGTTGTATTTCTAGTAACTGGCAAGAATAGTAAACGCTAATATCAGTGGACTGAATATGTTGGCTATAAATGTCTGCAAGTTGTTGACTGGTATGTTGGCTAAACCCTAAAACCCAGAGATTTATCGTTGATAGGGTCGTTAACTGTCCACCTAGACAAGTGTTTTTTTCCAAAATAATAGGCTTAAAGCCCAAGTTTTTAAGCCATAACGCACAGGACATACCGGCAACGCCCCCACCTAAAATAGCAATCGTTGGTTGTACTGACATGAATTAATTAATTAAGCTAAGGCTGAGTAAACAGTGGGAGGATCGTAAGACTACGTTTTTTGGTTTATTACAGAAGTAATTTAGCTTAAATTTGCCGTTAAGCAAGTTACTTACTGTGCCATGAGTAAGCTTCATTTTTATAAGCTTAGCTCGGAATAAGCTATTTTTGATTGCTTAACTGTGCGTTTATCCATCGCTAACCACAGTGCTAAGTACGTGATTTTTTTTGTTGGGTGCACTAGGTCGGGGGCGATTTCTGCTAGAGGTTCAAGGACGAAGGGATAAATTTCAATATCTTTACGAGGAAGCTTAAATTGTTCATTAGATAGTATGGCGTCGCCAAATAATAACAAATCAAGATCTAGGGCGCGGGACGTAAATTTTTCTTTTGTAACACGGCAGTCATAAGGGCGTTCAAGGTCTTTAAGTAGTTGATATACTGAAAAGACATCATCTTGTGTGCTAAAGCTCACCACTAGATTAAAAAAAGGTGGCGCACTAAAGCCAATCGGCATAGATTCATACACGCTAGAAATGTGTAATTCGCCAACCTGTTGCTGTAAAGACTGAAGCCCCGCGCGTATGTTTTGATGGCGCTCAATATTACTGCCAACACCTATAAACACTCGAGTTTGATTCATTTTTTGCCGCGCTCAATGATGATGCCTACGTCGATATCTTTGCCTACCGCGCCGCGTTTATTCAATTTAATCTGCACCCATGTCACCTTAAACTCAGTTAAGATCAGTTCAGCGACTTCAGAAATTAAACGTTCAATTAAATAATATTGTGTATTTTGTACGAATTCTGTTACCCGATCAGATACTTTTTTGTAATCAAGTGTGTACTGAAGATCATCTGTTTGCGAGGCCTTGTTTATATCAAACGCCATGGCAATGTCAAAAATAAGGGTTTGTTTAGTTGACCTTTCCCATTCATAAATACCGATAATGGTGTCAATACATAGCCCGTTTAAAAAAATAGTATCCACGTTAAATTTCCTTGTATGATGTGTTTTGCAGTAATGGGTAGTATTCAAGAAATACTTTTAGTTGACAAGTTTTGAGCAAATTTTTGTGTACGTATGATTGATTATAGTTGGTTGTTAGTAATAGTTGCCTATTGTGTAGGTTCAATTTGTAGTGCCATTGTGGTGTGTCGCGTGATGAGTTTACCTGACCCACGTGAGCAAGGTTCAGGAAATCCTGGTGCGACTAATGTCATGCGTTTTGGTGGCAAAAAAGCAGCGGCAATTACATTGTTTGGTGATTTAATTAAAGGCTTACTTCCTGTTTTGTTGGGGCAATTATTAAATGTCTCAACAGAATTAATTGCGTGTCTTGGTGCCGCTGCCTTTTTAGGGCATTTGTACCCGATTTTTTTTGGTTTTAAAGGCGGTAAAGGCGTAGCAACATCAGTTGGTGTATTGTTGGGTTTTTCTTGGCAGTTAGGGTTGTTGGTGATAGCAACGTGGTTATTGGTATATAAAATCAGTAAAATTTCTTCGTTATCTGCGCTCATTGCTTCAGTGCTGTCATCAGGCTTTGCCTGGTGGTTAGGGATGAGTGATGCCATTATTTATGCAACATTGATGATGACTGTATTGTTGTTATGGCGTCATCAAGCAAATATAAAGCGTTTGTTATCTGGACAAGAAAAGTAACGTAATGTTGGATTAATTTTAAGACGATGCTGAAGACAGCTTAAGTCGTTGGCTGAACAAGTTTTAATTTGGTCACTGAGCTGAAGTCTCGCTCACTATACAATTATTCATTGCACTTATCCCTTCAGTGAGTAGTTAATATCATTAATTGCCCAGCGTGCATGTGCAGTGAAATTAAGATCGTTATGTTGTCCTAATAATAATCGTTGGCAACCTGCATAGGCGATCATTGCGCCGTTATCGGTGCAGAATTCAGGTCTAGGAAAAAATATTTTGCAACTTTCTTTGCTTGTCATTTCCGATAATACAGTGCGGATATGTGTATTAGCACTAACTCCGCCACCAACAACTAACGTTGTTAATTGAGTTTGCTTTAGGGCTCGTTTGCATTTAATCGCTAAGGTTTCAGCAATGGCTTGTTGAAAGGCTGCTGCAATATTTGCTTTATCTTGAGTAGTTTTTTCTGAGGCGTTATAAGTATTAACTGCGAAGGTTTTTAAGCCACTAAAGCTAAAATCCAAGCCAGGTCTGTCAGTCATTGGACGAGGAAAAGGGGAAATAGGCTTACCTTGCTCTGCTAAGTGGGCTAATTTAGCACCGCCTGGATAATCTAATCCAAGTAATTTAGCGGTTTTATCAAATGCTTCGCCAACAGCGTCATCAATAGATTCACCTAATAACTCATAATTACCAAATGCATTAACACGGATAAGTAAGGTGTGCCCACCAGAAATAAGCAACGCTAAAAAAGGAAAGTCAGGCGTTTCTTTTTCAAGCATTGGGGCTAACAGATGTCCTTCCATGTGATGCACGCCAATTGCTGGTATTTGCCATGCCCAAGCTAAGCTGCGTGCAGTGGCTGCTGCAACTAATAAAGCACCAACTAAGCCTGGCCCTGCGGTATAAGCAATGCCATTAATAGCTTTAGAATCAAGTTTGCAGTCGTTAAGCGTGCTGTTAATTAAGGGGATTAATTTGCGGCTATGATCGCGAGACGCAAGTTCTGGCACCACGCCGCCATAGTCTTTATGCATATCAATTTGACTATATAGGGTATGATGGATTAATCCATGTGAAGAATGATAAATGGCAACGCCAGTTTCATCACAGGATGTTTCGATGCCTAAAACGTACATTGAGTTTTTGATAATTAATGAAGTTAAGGGTATAATTTCGCTCTTTTTTAAGTTCAATGGACTTAACCATCCTTTTAAATATTAACATAGTTGGATAATTAATAATGCCGTCAGTGAAAATTAAAGAAAATGAGCCGTTTGATATAGCAATTCGTCGTTTCAAACGTGCATGTGAAAAAGCGGGTGTATTAGCTGAAGTGCGTCGTCGTGAGTTTTATGAAAAGCCAACTGCCGAACGTAAACGTAAAGGTGCCGCAGCCGTAAAAAGACATCTTAAAAAATTGGCTAGAGAACGTTATGCATTGAAAAACTTGCGTCGTGGCCGCCCAACTGTTTAATTATTAAATAAAAATTTGTTATGGAAGCACTATTACTAACGCGCATCAAAGAAGACATGAAGTCTTCGATGAAAAGTGGCGATAAAACAAGGCTCGGCGTCATTCGGTTAATTTTATCTGCCATTAAGCAGATAGAAGTTGATGAGCGAATTGCGCTTGATGATGTGCGGGTGCTGCAAGTTCTTGATAAAATGTTAAAACAACGTCGTGAATCCATTCGGCAATTTTTAGATGCGGGGCGAATGGATTTAGTGACGATTGAAGAATTTGAGGTGGGTGTAATACAAGAATTTATGCCAGTGCCTTTAACAGAAGAAGAAGTTGATAAAATTATTGGTCAGGCAATCGAAGAGCTTGGGGCTACTTCAATTAAAGAAATGGGTAAAGTCATGGCGTTAGTAAAGGATACATTGCAGGGGCGTGCAGATATGGCTGAAGTAAGCTCGCGAATTAAAGGATTTTTAACGGCTTAAATTTTCCTCATCTTTAGGTATTAATTATGTCTACAGGCAGAATACCGCGAGAATTTATTGAAGAGTTGTTGTTAAGGGTTGATATAGTCGATGTCATTGCATCTCATATACCTTTAAAAAAATCAGGTTCCAATTTTGTAGCGCGTTGTCCATTTCATTCAGAAAAAACGCCTAGTTTTTCAGTTAATCGTAAAAAGCAATTTTTTCATTGTTTTGGTTGTCGAAAGAGTGGTAATGCGATTGGCTTTTTAATGGAATTTAGTCAGCTCGACTTTATTGAGGCGGTAACTGATCTTGCTATTTTTGCAGGATTATCCGTTCCTCATGAGCTTATTCGGCAAAACGCTTCCTACGCACAAATTAATTTTGCAGCACTGTATACTGTCATGGAGGGTATTGCAGCTTATTTTGTTGATGAGTTGCGCACCACTGAAGCAGCTAAAAAAGCAGTTGCGTATTTAAAATCCCGTGGTATTGATAGTGAAGCAGCAGCTTGTTTTATGTTGGGTTATGCGTTGGGTGATTGGCAAGCCTTAACTAAGCAGTTTGAACAAGCATTGTTAATTGAGGTTGGCTTGTTGGGGGAAAGCGAGGCTGGTCGGCCCTACGCAAGATTTAGGGATAGATTGGTTTTCCCTATTCGTGATAAGCGTGCTCGTGTAATTGGTTTTGGTGGTCGTGTGCTAGGAGATGGACAGCCAAAATACTTGAATTCTTCAGAATCGCCGCTATTTCACAAGTCTAAAGAAGTATATGGTTTATATGAAGTACTTAAAAAACACGCTAAGCCAGCTCGAATTCTTGTTGTAGAGGGGTATTTGGATGTCATTACATTGGCGCAAGCTGGTGTTGATTATGCCGTTGCTACCTTAGGAACTGCGGTCTCTGAAGCGCATTTGGAATTAATTTATCGGTATTCATCGGAAATTGTATTTTGTTTTGATGGTGATAAAGCGGGACGCGAAGCTAGTTGGAAAGCGGTGACAGCAATTTTTTCTGTCATGAAAGAAGGTCGACTATGTCGCGTTATGTTGTTGCCAAGCCAGCATGATCCTGATTCTTATCTTAGAGAATGTGGCAAAGATCAGTTTTTAGCATTAATTCAGCAAGCACAAGCGTTGTCAGATTATTTTTTTTGGTATTTGACTGAGCACTTAGATTTATCTGAACTTGAGTCGCGCGTAAGCATTGTTGATAAATCAAAGCAGTATTTAGAAAAAATGCCACCAAGTATCTATAAAGACATGATGCTTGAAAAATTACAGGAGTTGTCTAAAGTTAACGTTACTACTTACATTAAGGACACTCAGCGTAACACCGCCAAACCCTCTGATCATCAGCGTAATAATTTAACATCACTTCGTTTGTCCTTGGAGCGTCGAGCCCTGATCATGCTAATTCAACATCCAGATTTAGTTAAATGCTTTAAGGAGGACCAATTCGAATGGGCTATTTTAGATTTTAAAGGTGTTGAAATATTTTTATCAATTTTGCGCTTCATTCTAGCGTCAAAGCCCGTTAATACGGCTATTTTGTTGGAAATGTTTAGGGGGCATGCGCAGGAATTGGTGGTTAATCAGTTGGCTGGTGTAGAGTTAGATATTCCTATTAATGGGCTAGAAGCAGAATTTATAGGATCAATAAATAGATTAATTGAGCAAGCTAAAATCAATAAATTTAATAAGTTATTGCTCAAATTTGAAAATAAATCATTAAATTCAACAGAACAAGAAGATTTTAAACAACTGTCAAAGCATAGAATTAAATGATACGAAATATAAAAGTTGTAGTAATATTTACTGTTGAACAGTGTAGTGTTGAATACGGTATTTGGTGAGGACATGATGAATCAAGAACAACAGCAATCCCAGCTTAAACAATTAATAGCTAAAGGTAAGATGCAAGGTTATCTTACGTATGCTGAGGTGAATGATCATTTACCAAGTGATATTGTTGATCCAGAACAAATTGAAGACATCATCAGCATGATGAACGATATGGGCATCCAAGTGTATGAGGTTGCCCCTGATGAAGATTCATTAATTACAGATTCTGCAACAGTCACTACTGATGATGAAGATGCCGAAGAGGTGGCTGCACTTGCTTCAGTAGATAGCGAATTTGGTAGAACTACCGATCCTGTTCGAATGTACATGCGTGAAATGGGATCAGTTGAATTATTAACGCGTGCAGATGAATTAAAAATTGCCAAACGAATCGAAGAAGGGCAGCAGCAGTTAGTTAAAGCAATTTGTCGGTCACGTATAGTGGTCGATGATTTTTTAAATTCTTATGATGCGATTTCAGACACAGAAGGCGGTATTCGCTTGAGTGACCTTATTTCAGGTTTTGTTGATTTAAGTGAGCCAGAGGATTTGGTAAATGTACAGCGAGCAAACGAAGATGCCGATGCCGATGCTGTGGTTGAAGAAGAATTAAAAGGAATTAATCTTGCTGAGGTCAAAGAAAAAGTTGAGGCATTACAGCTACAATTATTGAATGCGGTCACTGCGTTAAAAGATTATGGTTATGGTCATGAAACTACTGAAATTGAATTAGAGAAATTAGCTCTTATATTTATCGAATTCAAGTGGATGCCACACTATTTGAAGAAGTTAACGTCAATTATACCAAATTGTATTGCCAGAATTCGCGAACAAGAAAAGGTTGTTTTAGAGATTTTCATTAAACATGCAAAATTCTCTCGTAAAGATATTATCACTTCATTTATTGAGCATGAATCCGATTCTGCATGGTTAAATAGCTATTTGAGTGCCGCGAACGAGCATTCTGCCGCGCTTTTACCTTACGAGAAAGAGCTTAAAAAAGCACAAAAAATTCTTGCAGATATAGAAGCTGAATATGATTTAAGTGTAGGTAATCTTAAAGATATCAATCGTCGTATGTCTATTGGTGAAGCGAAAGCTAGACGTGCGAAAAAAGAGATGATTGAAGCTAATTTACGTTTAGTTATTTCCATTGCTAAAAAATACACCAATCGTGGTTTACAATTCTTGGATCTGATTCAAGAAGGCAATATCGGCCTAATGAAAGCGGTTGATAAATTTGAATATCGTCGTGGTTATAAGTTTTCAACTTACGCAACGTGGTGGATTCGACAAGCTATTACACGTTCTATTGCTGACCAAGCAAGAACAATTCGAATTCCAGTTCACATGATAGAAACCATTAATAAATTAAATCGAATTTCTCGTCAGATACTTCAAGAAATGGGGCGTGACGCAACTCCAGAAGAATTGGCAGAAAAAATGGAGATGCCCGAAGACAAGGTAAGGAAGGTATTAAAAATTGCCAAAGAACCTATTTCTATGGAAACACCTATTGGTGATGATGAAGATTCTCATTTGGGAGATTTCATTGAAGATGGTAAAGTATTATCACCAGTTGAAGCCGCCACCATTGCTGGTTTACGTGAATCGACACAAAATGTATTGGCTGGATTAACGGCAAGAGAAGCTAAGGTTCTGCGTATGCGTTTCGGTATTAACATGAATACTGACCATACCTTAGAAGAAGTGGGTAAGCAGTTTGATGTTACTCGTGAAAGAATCCGTCAAATCGAAGCAAAAGCATTAAGAAAACTTCGACATCCGTCGCGGTCTGAACAGCTTCGATGTTTTTTAGACGGAGAGTAAAAAAGCAAAGGGCCCTTAGCTCAGTTGGTTAGAGCGTCCGACTCATAATCGGCAGGTCGTAGGTTCAAGTCCTACAGGGCCCACCAAACAAAACTGGCTGCTATATGCAGCCTTTTGATTATCTGGACTTTAATAAACTTAGGGGTAGTTGTATATATGAGCAATAATTTCATTTTCACTTCAGAATCCGTTTCAGAAGGGCATCCAGATAAAGTAGCTGATCAAATTTCAGATGCTATCTTAGATGCTATTTTGGCGCAAGATCCTAAAGCTAGGGTTGCTTGTGAAACATTAGTTAAAACAGGTATGGTTGTTTTGGCTGGTGAAGTGACAACAAACGCTTGGGTTGATACTGAAGCATTAGTTAGAAAAGTAGTGTGTGATATCGGTTACGATCATGGCGACATTGGCTTTGATGGTCAAAGTTGTGCAGTATTGAATGCTATTGGTAAACAATCTGCTGATATTGCAATGGGTGTAGATGAAAGCAATGATCATGAGCAAGGTGCTGGCGATCAAGGCTTAATGTTTGGTTATGCCTCTAATGAAACTGATGTATTTATGCCGGCACCAATTACGTACGCACATTTATTGGTAAAGCGTCAGGCAGAAGTCAGAAAAAGCAAAGTTTTGCCTTGGTTAAGACCAGACGCTAAGAGTCAGGTTACTTTCCGTTATGAAAATAACAAGCCTGTAGCGATTGATGCGGTTGTGTTATCTACTCAGCATTCACCAGAAATTTCACAAAACTCATTGCGTGAAGCGGTGATGGATGAAATTATCTTTCATGTCTTACCAAAAGAATGGTTACATAAAGACACTAAATATTTCATCAATCCAACAGGACAATTTATTATTGGTGGTCCAGTCGGCGATTGCGGGCTAACAGGGCGTAAAATTATCGTTGATACTTACGGTGGTATGGCACGTCATGGTGGTGGTGCTTTCTCAGGAAAAGATCCTTCAAAAGTTGATCGTTCAGCTGCATATATGGCGCGTTATGTTGCTAAAAATATCGTTGCGGCTGGTTTAGCAGAACGTTGTGAGATTCAAGTTTCTTATGCAATTGGTGTGGCTGAACCTACTTCAATCACTGTAGAAACCTTTGGTACAGGTAAATTAAGCGAAGAACGAATGGTGCAATTAGTGCGTGAACACTTTGACTTAAGACCTAAAGGCTTAATTGCTCAGCTTGATTTGTTAAAACCAATCTATCAAACGACTGCGTCTTATGGTCATTTTGGTCGTACAGAAGATACATTCAGCTGGGAAAAAACTGACAAAGTTGATGTTTTAAAAGATGCCGCTGGTATATAAAACCCAAATACAGGATATAAAATGAGCTTTCAAGATTATAAAATTGCAGACATAGCGTTGGCGGCATGGGGACGTAAAGAAATTAATATCGCTGAAACAGAAATGCCAGGCTTGATGGCATTGCGTGAAGAATTTGGCATTGAGCAACCTTTCAAAGGTGCGCGTATCGCTGGATGTTTGCACATGACAATTCAAACGGCAGTATTAATCGAAACCTTAACCGCCTTAGGTGCGGAAGTTCGTTGGTCATCATGTAATATTTTTTCAACACAAGATCAAGCAGCTGCAGCGATTGCGGCAGCAGGTATTCCTGTTTTTGCGTGGAAAGGTGAAACAGAAGAAGAAGCTGAATGGTGCATTGAGCAAACAATTGTAGGGCCAGATGGCTGGCGTCCAAATATGATTTTGGATGATGGTGGTGATTTAACCAACATGATGCACGATAAATTCCCAGAATTAATGGCTGATGTTAAAGGCTTGTCTGAAGAAACAACGACTGGTGTTTTACGTCTTTATGAACGAGTTGCTAAAGGCACATTAAAAGTACCTGCATTCAATGTGAATGATTCCGTCACAAAATCAAAATTTGATAACTTGTACGGTTGCCGTGAGTCATTAGTTGATGGTATTAAACGTGCAACGGATGTAATGGTTGCAGGTAAAATTGCTGTCGTGTGCGGTTACGGTGATGTTGGTAAAGGTAGTGCGCAATCATTACGTGGCTTAGGTGCAACAGTTTGGATTACTGAAATTGATCCTATTTGTGCATTACAAGCTGCAATGGAAGGTTACCGTGTAGTAACAATGGAAGAAGCGGCACCGATTGCAAATATCTTCGTAAGTGCTACGGGTAACTATCACATCATTACTCATGAACACATGAAAATGATGAGAAATCAAGCCATTGTGTGTAATATTGGTCACTTCGATTCAGAAATTGACATCGCATCATTACGTCAATACGAGTGGGAAAACATTAAGCCACAGGTTGATCATGTTATTTTCCCAGATGGCAAACGTTTAATTATTTTGGCTGAAGGTCGTTTGGTTAACTTAGGTTGTGGTACTGGACATCCAAGTTTTGTGATGTCAAATTCATTCTGTAATCAAGTGTTAGCTCAGCTTGAAATATGGACAAATCATGCAAACTATGCAAACGAAGTGTACATTCTACCTAAACATTTAGATGAAAAAGTAGCTAGAGCGCATTTAAGTCAATTAGGCGTAAATTTAACAGTCTTAACAGCAGAACAATCACGTTACATCAACGTGCCTGTTGAGGGCCCTTATAAAGCGGATCATTACCGTTATTAATAGGGATTGTTTTACGATAACTACGTTGTCATAAAAGACCTGCTTTGCATAAATATTGGAGTACAAAACATTGTTTTTGTACTCCTTTTTTTTTGTAACGAGCACGCCGAGTTTATGCTAGTCATGTTGATTAATGAAGACTCTACTCTTTAAAATAACTACGTTTTTCATGTTGTAAGTGAAAACATACCTAGGCATGTGCCATAATTTTATAATTTTTTAATAGGCAGAATTATGTTGGAAACAATAAATAATGACAGTGAGTTGTTTAGTTTTGAGTTTTATCCACCCAAAACTGAAGAAGGGCAGGTTAGTTTATTAGAAGTAATTGATAAACTTGCGGTGGCAAAACCTGAGTTTTTTTCTGTTACTTTTGGTGCAGGCGGCTCAACACGGGATAAAACTTTTGATACAGTCATGGCTATTAAGGCAAAAGGTTATTCTGCAGCCCCTCATTTGTCCTGTGTTGCCTCCACAAAAGAAAATATTAAAGCAATAATTGATACCTATAGTGCTAACGGTATTAATAAAATTGTAGCGTTACGAGGCGATTTACCTTCAGGCATGTTATCCGCTGGTGAGTTTCGCTATGCGAATGAATTAGTAGACTTTATACGTAAAGAAACGGGCGATCATTTTGAAATTCATGTTGCTGCGTATCCAGAAGTTCATCCGCAAGCAATGACAGCTGATGCTGATTTTAAAAACTTCAAACGCAAGGTTGATGCAGGTGCCAATGCCGTTATCACGCAATATTTTTATAATGCAGAAGCGTATTTTTATTTTGTGGAACGATGTGAACAAAACGGTATTACCGTACCAATAGTGCCAGGCATCATGCCCATAACGCAATTTGCTCAATTATCACGATTTTCTGAAATGTGTGGTGCTGATATTCCACGTTGGTTAAGAAAACGCTTAGAAGCATATGGCGATGATCGTGATTCAATACAAGCCTTAGGAGTAGATTTCGTCAGTCAGTTATGTCAGCGTTTACTTGATAATGGTGCGCCAGGGATTCATTTTTATACAATGAATCAAGCCGCGCCTACTTTGGCGATTATTGAAAATTTAAGCGTATAACTAATACATAATTTGTTAAGGCATTGATTTTATGGATAATGATAGTTTTTTTGAGCGTGATTTCAAGTTGTTATGGCATCCTTGTACACAAATGAAAGATCATGAACAGTTCCCCATTATTCCTATAAAATCTGCACAAGGCGTGTGGCTGGAAGATTTTGACGGAAATAGGTATCTTGATGCTATTAGCTCATGGTGGGTAAACCTATTTGGGCATGCAAATCCAATAATTAATGCGGCGTTAAAAGATCAGCTGGACACCTTAGAGCAGGTTATTTTTGCAGGATTTACGCACGAGCCAGCGATACGCTTAGCAGAAAAATTAGTTGCGCTCGCCCCCGCAGGACTTAATCGTTGTTTTTATGCAGATAATGGCTCAGCGGCCGTGGAAGTCGCTTTAAAAATGAGTTTCCATTATTGGCAAAATATTGGTCAACAGCACAAGACAAGATTTATCAGCTTAGAAAATAGTTATCACGGTGAAACCTTAGGCGCATTGGCTGTCGGGGATGTGGCGTTATACAAGAAGACCTACGCACCATTGTTAATGGACGTGCTTACCGTACCCAGTCCAGATTGTTTTTATCGTGCTGCTGAGGAAAGTTATTATGAGTACACGGTTCGACAATTTGCCTTCATGGAGCAAGCTTTAGCACGTCATGCAGACACCGTGTGCGCAGTCATTATTGAACCCTTAGTGCAATGTGCCGGCAATATGCGAATGTATGATGCGGTATATCTAAAGTTATTACGCGCCGCCTGTGATCGTTATGGCGTGCATTTAATAGCCGATGAAATTGCCGTAGGTTTCGGTCGAACAGGCACCTTGTTTGCGTGTGAACAAGCCGCTATCAGCCCAGATTTTTTATGTTTATCGAAAGGTTTGACGGGTGGCTATTTACCGTTATCAGCGGTGTTAACACACGAGGCAATTTATCAGGCATTTTATGAAAATTATGCCAAACAAACCGCTTTTTTACATTCGCATAGTTACACAGGCAATGCCTTAGCCTGTCGTGCGGGATTAGCAAGCTTAAGTATTTTTGAAAGCCAAGATGTGTTGGGACAAAATAAAGGCTTAGCAATGCAGATGGCAAAGGCTGTAACGCATTTTCATTGCCATCCACATATTGCTGAAGTACGCCAGACAGGTATGATTTTAGCTATTGAATTAGTAAAAAATAAGCAGACTGGCGAGCCTTATGCCTGGCAAGAACGCCGTGGTCTAAAAATTCATCATTTTGCCTTAGCCAAAGGTCTGTTATTACGTCCCTTAGGTAATGTTATTTACTTTATGCCGCCTTATGTGATTACTGAAACTGAACTACAGTGGATGGTTGACATTACCTGGCAAGCTATTTTATCAATTTGCAGTGAGTGATTAATGCGCGTATCTCGTTTATTTGTGCCAATGGATTTAAGCAGTGGTGCGTTGCTTAGTTTAGATAATGAAAGCAGTCATTATGTAAGAACCGTGCTGCGGTTAAAAAAAAATGATGCGCTCTGTCTGTTTAATGGATCAGGCGTTGAATATAGTGCAGAAGTGTATTTAGTCACGCGCAAACTTGTGCAGATTCAGTTAGGGCAGGCGGCAGAACGCAGTGTTGAATCCCCCTTAATACTGGTGTTTGGTTTAGGCATAGCACGAGGTGATCGAATGGACTGGGCAATTCAAAAAGCCGTGGAGTTAGGCGTGCACAGTGTCACGCCCTTACTTACAGAACGAACTGTAATACAGCTTAAAGACGATAAAAAACAGCAGCGTACCGACCATTGGCAAAAAATCATGATTCACGCGACAGAGCAATGCCAGCGCACGGTAGTGCCTGAGTTGACAGAAATTGTGACTTTAGAACACTGGGTGCCGCAGCAAACTGGGCTTAAATTATTTTTAGACCCGTATGCTGAGTTAAGCTTAAATGACGTGCAGCCAATTGATAACAAAGTAAGCTTGTTATCAGGTCCTGAAGGTGGCTTCACTGAAAACGAGCGTGAACGTGCCCAAGCTGCGGGGTTTATTCCTATTCGCTTAGGGCCTCGCGTATTGCGTAGTGAAACGGCAGCATTAGCGGCAATCTCAGCCGTGCAAATGCTTTGGGGGGATTTTGCTGTGCTTGGAAGGTGATTTTTATGCGCAATGACGTGCTTCGATCACTCGCTTACGCATTGATTCCTTTAGGCGTATTAATACTTGCAGCCAGTCTCGCCTGTGTGCTTGCTTACGTTGCGTGCCAATTTTTTAGTGACTGCGCGTTAGCCAAAGTCATCGACAAAATCACCCAAGCACTGTTGGTGCTGAGTATTTTTCCTGCCATGAGGGTCTTAAAAATCAAGCGTAAAGCACTTGGTTTTGCAGTACGGACAATTTTTTTAAAACAACTGGTGCTAGGTTTTTTATTAGGAATCATCACCTTATTGCCGGTGTTTGCCGTTTTGTATGGCTTACAGATTAGTGTGATTGATCAAACCCAACCGTGGACAGTGCTTTGGTGTGTGCAAAAAAGTGCCGTTGCTTTAGGCTTGGCATTGCTGATTTCATTAATTGAAGAGCCATTATTTCGTGGCCTTTTGCTGCTTAGTTTTAGGCGCTCTATCTCAGTATTGGCGGCCGTGGGTTTAAGTGCAGGCTATTATGCCGTGTTACATTTTTTAAAAACCACAACGGTTATCCCCGAGGCAGAGCGAAGTTTTAGCAGTGGTTTTCAGTTACTGTGGATGGCGTTTGGCAATGTGTTAAATCCAGATATTTTTTCTGCATTACTAGCCTTAGTCATGGTGGGGATTTTTTTAGCGTTTATCAGAATCAACTATCCAGCAAGTTTAGGCGTGTGTATTGGCTGTCATACGGGCTGGGTGTGGTTGATTAAAATGAATAAAAGTTTTTTTAATACAGACTTTACTGCGGAATACGCCTTTTTAGTCAGCCCTTATGATGGCGTAATTGGGTATTTGGTAGCCGCGTGGTTAGCGGTGGTGATACTGTTTTTTGTTAGCGTGCGGATGCAAGCTAAAAAACGTAAACAACCACAGCTTAGGCTTTCTTAGTCGCATGTATCTTAGTTAAACAGGTGCTTAGCTTACTCTCTAAAATTTTCAAATTGCAGTGGCATATCTATTTTTTCTGCTCGCAGCATTTTTATTACTTCTTGTAAATCATCACGGTTTTTACCTGTAACCCTTACCTGATCACCCTGAATTGCTGCTTGCACCTTCAATTTTTTATCTTTTATTAATTTGACAATTTTCTTAGCAAGGGTGGAGTCCAAGCCTTGTTTAAGGGTGATTTCTTGACGTACCAGTTTTCCACTAGGTTTAGCCTCGCCCACGTCAAGGCAAGCAATATCAATACTTCGACGCGTTAACTTGTTGCACACAATGCTAAATATTTGTTGTAATTGAAATGTTGATTCAGAAACCATAATCACTTTTTCATCGGTTAATTCAACGGAAGACTCTGTGCCTTTAAAATCAAAACGGGTGTCAATTTCTTTAGTGACTTGATCAATAGCATTTTTTACTTCGTGTTTATCAAATTCAGAAATAATATCAAAAGAAGGCATAGGAATAGTTTGAGTAAAAAAAAGGAAGGTTATTTTAACGTACTGTTGAGGTGCGCATAAAGTCTGCAATGACGGCTATTCGTGCATGACGAATTGCGACACCAATTTCTGAGCCTACCGCGCTAGTAGTTAAAATAGTTTTTATATCAATAGCATTGGCTTTTTCAGCGACAGCTCTAAAAAAATCTGCTTGATAATAAGTGCGCTGTTCAAAACTAGTTCGACCACGCGCATCAGCCTCACAAGCAAGTAAAAACTCTTGTAGTGAATTGACTGGTTTAAATGCACCTAATTGCATCAAGGTATCAGCAAGTGTGCTTGGTTTTAATTGCTCAACACGATGACAATGACTGTGATA
>CAJAQT010000135.1 GCA_903944165.1 uncultured Methylococcaceae bacterium
AATAATGGCGATGTTGCGATAGATGAAAAAATCGATCCCATTATTTCAGTGGGAAAAGAACTTAAAGACCTTGCTGATCCGTTGTTGTCGGTAGGTAAGTTTGCGATGAAAGCAACGGTAGGCGGCATTAAGACCGTTGCAGGTGTAGTTAAAAAGCATCGTAATGATTCAAAAGATCAAATGAACGATACCGCGCCACCCTTGCCACCTGTTGTTGATAGCACTGTAATTAATCAATCTAACTCCGATACTGTTACGCCAACACCTCGAAGACGGCAACAAAGAACCAGGCAACGTAGGGCTTATGACACAAATTTAGCCACCGTAGAAGTTAATCGCGATAGCAGTAGAAATGATACCCAGGTTAATCATGCAGGGGATGTAGTTAGCCAAGCTCATGACGTTAATAATCGTGTTGATAGCCTGCAAGCAACACTTAGCGATGACACTGTAACCAATTCTAGCAGCGCGTTATCAAATAACACGCTCAACGCAGTTAACACTCACAGCGCACCTGTACCCGTTGTTAGTGTCGATAGCCCAAATATAACACGCACAGCCACGCTTAATAATCGACTTAACAACACTCATGACACTGTCGCAACACCAAATCAGGAAAATAATAATCAAAGCACTCATGCGCTTAATTCGTTTAATAATGAGACTACTCAACAAAATAGCGATACCAACATTAATCACGATTATGCTCCTGCAAGCACTTATCAAACTCACGCTAATACAGATGCTATTAACCAGCATGAATCTATCAATGCACCGTTGACCGCTGAAAATACAGTTAATACGTTAGCAAGTACGCCAAGCAATGCAGCAGTAGAAACGGTTAATCAGCCCGCTACTATCAGCAACACGGCAGCGCAAAATCAATCAGCAACACACAATAATTACACTGAAAATGACACTGCAACCGTCAATACGCCCACTGTTGTGCTTGAATCCGCTAATCCAACGCCGACAATTGACAGCTTAAATGTAGACCTGCCAACCACAACCGTCAGGCATGGTGCAATTCAATTGAATAGCACACAAAACAATGCACAAACAACGGCTGAGCCGTCCACAAATAACATGGGCAATAGGGCTAATACAAGTCTAAGCACACAAAACCAGAGTGAAAATAACGCGCAAACAAGTAACCGCTTGCAAGATACCGCTATCAATGCGCCAGTTAATGCCACGCATAGCACTAACAACAGCACGATAACGTCAAGTGACACACAAAACATAGAGCAATCCCAACAAATTGAGAATCAAACACCCGTATCACCTAAGCGCTTACGTGATGAACGCGGGCGGTTTGTCAGTCAACGCATTACACGCGATCCGGTTGCTGAACCGACACGCAATCAAATAAACGGCAAGCCGGTGAGTAGTCAAGCTGAGCCACAAGCTGAACACGCCAAAACCAGTGAGCGCGGTTTTGCACCCGCGCAGCGATCCTCCGAAGCAAGAGAATCAAAAAAGTTTTTTAGAGAATTTAGCAGTTATCGAAAAGAACAAAGCGTATTTGACAAAGCGGCTAAAAAATTATTACGCGATATTTCTGAGCGCGAATCAAACTCTTCAGAAGCATCGAATAGCGGCTTTATGGCGGGTTTAATTGGTGGCTTAATGCCTATGCTTTTAAGTGTATTTACAAGCTTAGGTGCGGGCATTATTGCAGTCTTTTCAGGGTTAGGCGGATTGTTGTTAAGTGGCATTACCGGTGCATTAGGCGTTATTTTTTCGCCAATCGCGTTAGGCATTGCTGCGGCAGCAAGTTTAGCCTGGGGCTTGTTTACGGAAGACGGACAAAAGTTTTTTGCAGGCATAGGGCAATGGCTCACTGAAAAATTCAATGGCGCAATTGAGTTATTCGCCACAACGTTTCCTGAAACGACTCAAGCCATTAAGGACAGTTGGGACGCGGCAGTAAGTTTGTTTAGCGATACTTGGAAAGTGGTCACGGATAAAGCAGACAAGGTGTTTAGCTGGTTTAGCGATACTTGGCAAGGCATTACCGACACAGTAAGCGGTATTTTTGACAGCTTTGCTACGTTCTTAAAAGATAAATTTGGCATTGATATACCAAAAATAGTCAAGACCGTTGTGCAGCCGGTTATTGATTCTGTATCAACGGCGGTTAAA
>CAJAQT010000136.1 GCA_903944165.1 uncultured Methylococcaceae bacterium
GCTTGCCCATTGAATCCGTTGAATAAACCCGTTTGTCAGCGGCTTGCACGGCAAAAACGAACATTATTAAGCTGATGAAAAGTGTTAATTTCATTGATTTACTTGACCATTATAAAAAGACATTGACAACTTAGCGAAAAAAATAAGTTCAAGCATGTTGCCGCACCCGTTACAAACGGTAAGACACTCAGACATGAACGCCACCACTTCCCAAGAGGAACAACACGCTTTAGCTGGTGGGCTAAAAGAAAATATACTACAACCAGCTGAAAATACAATTCCAAATCAATGGAGTAAGTGTTGTTGATTTAAGCAAATTAACGATACTGATTCTCATTGATTATGATTATGTTCTTAATGCAGTCACTAAATACCCATACAAAGACAAAGGTGATAAAATGTACGAATTATTTCGTTATAAACCTTTTAAATCACTTCATGAAACATTTTTTAGATAGCTTGCATAGCATCAAAACCTCCAGTTTTTTTTTACTTTTCAGAAAATTAAGCCCTATTTTTTTAGGGTTTAATGTCAAAAATATTGCTTCTAGTGGTTTACCGCTTCGTCAATTTCAAGCACCTTATCAAAAAAGTTCACTCTACACGTTAATTTGCACTAAAAATCAGGCAAGTTACCAACGCGCCAAAGCACAACAGGCAGAAGATATTATGCTGATTGAGGCGTTAAAACGAATGGCACAATGATTCAACCTGTTGCGTTACAAGATTTTTTTATCACCTTCTTTTCATCTGCATTAATTATGCTCGCGGGTGCAAGTTATGCACTGTTATTCGCGTGGTCAAAAATCAATGCAAACTTTCGCATTAAAATAGCTGCCTATGTTTCCTATATTGTGCTGATTATCGCGGTAGTGTTATTAACTCGTGCAGCAAATTTTACGGGTTATTGGCTCTCACTTTCAGTTGTTATGGTTGTCGGTTATTTTTTTGCACCTATCGGGATTTGGCATTTGTGCGTTAAAACACATGTTGAAACCTCAACAACCTTAGAGGAAAAACAATGAATGAAAATCCCTTATGGGCATCTGAATCATTCTGGAAAAAAGTCAGCGTGTGGGTCACGGCAGGCTCATTTTTAATTTTAGTTGTTTTAACCCTTGATTCGTTAAGCCAAACTGAAGTTGGTGGTAAACGCGTTCAGGCTTATAGCGTGATTAACAAAAAAATTGATTACATTTATCAAGCTGACTTACACAAATTTATGCCTGTAATTGGCGAAACTGAATTATTGTTTGGCAAAGAATTCACCGAAGAAGAAGCGGAAAAATTAGTCACACTCGGTAAAAAAACCACGCAAGCTAAAAATTGCATGAATTGCCACACTTTACTTGGCAATGGCGCGTATTTCGCACCCGATTTAACCAAGGCGTGGCTAGATAAAGGGTGGTTATCGAAAGAATTGCGTGAAGATTTGATGATTAAATTTTTGTTAGACCCAGAAAACAACGCGCGCACCTTTGGTAGCAATCGCAAAATGCCAAATTTACACATCACACCAGACGAAGCAAAAGGCGTGGTAGCATTTTTAAAATGGATGTCGAGCATTGATACCAATGGCTTTCCCTACAATTTTAAAACCATTTACGCGACGGAGGAATAACGTATGAACGCAAAAAAATTATGTGGCGTTGCAAACGCTAAACTCAACGCTTTTGTCACATGGACAGCCTTAGATCGCACTAATTTAAGTGCAGGGCGCACACTCGCGGTAAATTATTTTATCGTTGCGGTCATTTTGTTTTTCGCACAATTATTGTTTGGCATGATTGCCGCAACACAATTTATTTTCCCAAATTTTTTGTATGGCTGGTTAGATTTCAGCGTCAATCGCATGGTGCATATCAACGCCATGATTGTGTGGATGTTGTACGGTTTTATCGGTTGCACTTATTGGCTTTTAGAAGATGAAAGCCAAACTGAAATTGTTGGTTTGAAATATGGAAAACTTGCATTTTGGGTGTTGACGATCGCTGTAGCCGTTGTGGTGTTAGTGTATTTGTTTATTCAAATCGGCGCGGGCAACGATACCAGTTTATGGCTGATTAACGAAGGTCGTGAATATATTGAAGCACCGCGTTGGGCAGATATTGGCATTGTTGCCGTGGTATTAACATTTTTTTATAACGTTGTAGCGACGTTTTCAAAAGGTAAATGGTCAGGTATCGCAGGTGTTTTGACCTTAGATTTAGTAGCGTTAGCAGGGTTGTATGTGGCGGGAATGTTCTACATGACCAACATCACCCACGAACAATTTTGGTGGTGGTGGGTTATTCATTTATGGGTTGAAGCAACGTGGGAAGTATTAGTCGGCGTGATTATGGCGTGGTCGTTGATGAAACTTTTGGGCGTGCGCCGCAAAATTGTCACGACTTGGCTTTATATCGAAGTGGCGTTGATGTTTGGTTCAGGAATTTTGGGCTTAGGACACCATTATTTTTGGATTGGCACGCCTGAATACTGGCTCACAATTGGCGGATTTTTCTCAGCATTAGAACCCATTCCATTAGTCGCCATGGTCGTTCATGCCATGTATGACGCGGGCAGTCACAGTTTTAAAAATAGTAATCATCCAGCTGTTGCGTGGATTATTGCTCAAGCGTTTGGAAACTTTTTTGGCGCCGGCGTTTGGGGCTTTATGCACACCTTGCCACAAATCAATCTTTACACACACGGCACACAATGGTCAGCATCACACGGGCATTTAGCGTTTTTTGGCGCGTACGCGACGATTAACATCGCCTTCTTTTATTTGGCGATTCAACATTGGCGGGGTGATGTATGGATGAGTGGTGGCGCGCAAAACGCTTGGCGTTGGAAATGGGCGTTAGGTTTGTTAAACGTGGGTGTAGTCGGAATGACGATTGCACTGTTAATTGCAGGTTATGAACAATCGTTTATCGAGCGTGCAGTTGAAGGATCAACCTGGAGCGGCTATTTCTCAGCGCAAAATCACCCGTCTTTTCAAAGTGCGATGGTGTGGCGTTGGTGCTTTGGTTTGATGACGTTTGCAGGGCTGATATTGTTGATTTGGGATTTATTGACCATCGGCAAAGGTGAAACTCGTAAAATGGCAGTTGTTGACGCAGAGTAATTTTGTGATTTGAAAAAAAGAGGTGCAGTTTTGTGCCTCTTTTTTGTTAAAAATTAACTTGATTCAAACACATCAACTTTCAAATCAATGTGTTTTGAAAAATGCTCAAAATCTTTATCAAACGTCATTATCGTAAAATTGTAAGCGTTGGCCACTGCACAAATTAGAAAATCTGTGTCTGAACCTTGAATGCCTTTCGTTCGACAACGATTGAAAAATTCAGTCGCTGTTTCAAAATCTGTTGTGGTTATTGGATAATCTGGAAACGGTCTGAGTTTATTTCGGATTCGTTCAAATTGTTCTTGATGTTGAATCCCCGAAAGTATTTCTTGGCGAATTACGCCCAACATAACAACTTGCTGTTCATCAATCAAATGACGTAATTTTTCAACGATAGCGTGTTGATGATTCGTTTGGTTATTGTTACGGCGCAAAGCCCAATGACCAAATACAAGTATCAACCAAAACCCTCATAACCGTTTCGTTTAGATTTTGGTGGTGTCCCAATTGCTGTGCGGTACAACAAAGAACTTCGTTATCAATGGTGATTGTAGTCATGGTTTTTTCTCTTTTTAAGTTAGAAAAAAGGCTTATGAACCCACAACACAATTCCTAAGCCTTAAAAATTTCAATTTAATAATTTTTGTTGCTCTGTCATTCTTGATTTGAGTGATTCGAGCATTTTTGTTACATGCTGAATTCAAACTCTTTCTTTTTAGGCTCAGCTTCTAACAACGGCAATAATCTTTGATAGTGTTCGATTAGATCACTTAATATTTTGTTTTGCTGAGTTAAATCAATGATTCTCATTTTATTAAAATCATTCTCAAGCCGTATCATTTCAAGAGAATGAGAATTCTCAATTGAGAATTTTTGTTCA
>CAJAQT010000137.1 GCA_903944165.1 uncultured Methylococcaceae bacterium
AAAACTATAAGCTATAATTTTTGTCTGTATGGCAATGAAACCAACCGGTTTAAAGGCTTACAGCAGTGATAAAGCGGCAAAAATATGGAGTGGTCTGGTTTATAGGTCGGACGTTTATGAAACAGGTAAAGCCTTTAAATCTTCCTGTATTGACCAGTAGAGCTGTTGATTATCATCCAAATGAGAATAATTAATGTTAAAAGAAATTATCCATCCAAAGACACAAGAATACCTGCTGCATATCCCTAAAGAATACTTAAACACTGAGATTGAGGTTTTGTTAATACCGTTAAAAGAAATGCACGCTATTTCAAATAATAAAGTAATTGAAAGAATCAATAAAACACCAGAGGTATTATCATCACAGAAAATGAGTTTAAAGGCATTATTGGCTTCGTGGAGTCCTTTAAATGAAGGACTTCCAGAAATAGATGATTATCCACCAATAAACGAGGACATTTTTTAATGTACCTCTATCTTTTGGATACCAACATCATTTCAGATTTGATTAAAAACCCTCAAGGGGATTTAGCCAAAATGGTTTCAGAGTTAGAGCCTGATAGTTTTTGTACCAGTATTATTGTAGCTTGTGAATTAAGTTACGGTGTCAAGAAGAAAGATTCCATACAGTTAGCTAAAAAAGTTGAAATTCTGCTTAGTACATTAGATGTACTTCCTTTGGATAATAATGTTCATGAGCATTATGCAAATCTGCGTAACTTTTTGGAAAAACAAGGACAAGTAATAGGGGGAAATGATATGTTAATAGCCGCCCATGCTTTGGCTTTAAATGTAACTCTGATAACTGCTAATGTTAATGAGTTTAATCGTGTGCCAGATTTACGGGTTGAAAATTGGTTAAGTTGTTAACGGCAAATAATTAGGAATAAATCTAAGCAATCACCTTATAAAGCGTTGGTCTACTGATGCCAAACTCCTTTGCCAGTTGACTCTTATCCTCACCAGCAATAACCCTAGCCTTCAATGCCTCAACCTGTTCAGGCTTTAGTTTGGGTGGTGCGCCAAACTTAATGCCTTTACTGAGTGCTGATTCAATCCCTTCCCGTTGCCGCTCCTTAATCAATGCCCTCTCAAATTGGGCAAATGAGCCGAGCATCTGCAACATCAGTTCTTGCATGGGATTGGCAGAGCCAGAAAAAATCATATTCTCCTTATGGAAATGGATGGATACTCCTTTAGCCACCAATTCACTGACAATGTGCTGTAGGTCAAATAAGTTTCTGGCTAACCGGTCTATACTGTGGACGTGCAAGGTATCCCCTTCACGAAGATGGTTAAAGCAAGCCTGCAACTGGGGTCTGCTGGTGTCCTTAGCGGATACCTTCTCTTCAAAGATTCTATCCAATTGGACATCTGCCAACTGCCGGTCTGTATTCTGCTGTACTGATGACACACGGATGTAACCCACGTTTTGACCCACCATGATGACCCTTGAGTGTAAATTAAGTTCTTAGGGTTATCATAACAGATGTAAAATAAGTATAAAATTAACTATTGTTTACACGGTGGAATGCGGGTTGCAGGTGGGTTATGAATGTGTAAATAAAACTATACTTTATGAGACTACTAGATTTAGTGGTTAATGTATTTTCAGACCTTTTCATCTAATTTTACTTATCGTTTAAACGAACGTTTTTTCTATGCTTTTTGATCTATTGAGTAATGATGGTTAAGGCTTCCCAAAAAATAA
>CAJAQT010000138.1 GCA_903944165.1 uncultured Methylococcaceae bacterium
ACCGCGTACCCCGCATACAAACTACGTAGGGTGCATAAGCGTTAGCGTCATGCACCAAAATTTATTATGGTGTTTGATGGGAGATGAATTTCACGTAAGCTGGCATGGTTATGGCGGATGACGCTTCGCTTATCCGCCCTACGGGCTACGGGCTATTTAAAAGTAGTTTTAGTTTTGCTACCTTTATTTTCATTGGTGTTATGCCAATTTTAGGTTACTGGCTCTATTATCTGTTTATTCATAAAAAGTAAGAGGTAACGTGAGAGTGTTGCTTGTTATTTTATTGGTCTTCGGATTACTGCTAGCCATATTTCTTGCGGGAGTAGCTAAAGGTGGCATAGCCGAAGGTGGTACTCAGGTACTAAATTTTATAAAAGCTTTTCTTCTAATTGGGCTGTCGATTATTGTTGCGGTCGTTACAAACAATATTTTTAACTAAGGGAAACACTCACAATGACGCTTCCGTTAATACCAATAGCAACAGCACTACTAGCAGGCGGCACTTTAGTGCCTCATGCGGCAGGTGCAATGATTGTCACATCTGCGGCAGGCTATGTCGCGGGTACATATTTAAGTACCTCTGCAATTGCAAGCGCTCTCGCTACAGTGGGTACTGGGACAGGTTTAGCTCTTGCAGGCACTGCTCTTAAGGGTATTGCTGGCAAAATGCTAGCTAGAACAGCGGCAGTTCCTGTTGTAACAGGTGCGGCTGCTACAGCAGGAACAACAGCATCCGCTAGTATTGCTAGCGTTTTGGCATCTCCTGTCTTGGTATCTGTTACTACAGTTGTAGCTGGATTGGGTTTAGGTCATAGCGCCTATCATTTTTACAAACTTAAGCATAAAGTTAGTAATGTGCCTAAAGGTGAAGAAGCACAATTTACAGAAGCCGAAGCTAAAACAGTCCAAAGAATTATCAAACGGTTAGCAAAGAAATCTAAGCAAACTGACAGGATTGTATCTTCATAATGATGCCCAACAAGTCGGTCAAAGGGACGTTAGGCAATAAAACAATGAGAAAATTGATGAAAAGTTTCAAGTATGTAAATGCCAGTCTTGTATTTATTTGTGTTCTTAGTGGTTGTGTCCCAAATTACCAAACAAATTACTCGTATCAGCCCACTTATTCAGAAGCCAACAAAAATGAGTTCTACTACGCGGATTATGATATTAGCCTCACAAAAGTAGACCCGCCAAAAAAGTCAGCAAAGCCCTCACCAATTATTGCTAGCGAATTGAAATTTGAAGATCAAAAAATATCTATAACTTGGTTGCCAAGACCAACGATGTTTAGTTTTTTACTAAAAAACAAATTAGATCATTCTATGAAGGTAGTATGGGATGAGACAGTTTTTGTTGATGAAAATGGGGGCAATCACAAAATAATGCACTCTGGCATAAAATTTATCGATAGGGGTAATTCGCAGTCACCCACTGTTATCATTAAAGGTGGTAAATTAGAAGACCTTATTTATCCTATTGATTATGCAAGCTGGCGGGATGGTTCTTACGATTATTCAAGCCCCGGAGGATGGGACGAGCATACAATTCTCCCATTTACAGTGTATGGAGGAAATATAAAAAAACAAAAGCTTACAGAAAATGCTAATTCTTATATCGGTAAAACGTTTCAAATATCACTTCTTTTAGAAGATGAAGGCGTAGTCAATGAATATCTTTTTACATTCCAAGTAAATAGCGTTCAAATAAAAAATAAAAAATAAAAAAATAAAAAATGCTATTTAGCAACAAAACATAGGCTTAGCTGCCCTTACCACAACACTAGGTGCTTGCGATCCTATCTCAAACCTTAATTCATATCAATGACAGAGCTAATCGACAAATGGAAAGTGTTAAATCATGACTTACATCAAGTGCTTAAAGAGATTAACTTTAGGCTTCACAACAGGGTTCATACGTGCTCCATCCTAATCAATTCCAAGTTAACGAAGCCTGGATCGTCTTCAAGCTCAACGACGAACCAATCCATACTGAAAAGGACGGTGACTTTGACTTCATCGCCCTGATGGACGCGGCAAGTTGCTTCATCGTCAGTTCTTCACCTACACCTTCAAGCGCGGGCGAACCGACGAGATTGGAGGCCAAGCGGATGCTGAAGCAAGGCAAAGCGCACAAGAATCAACTCCCAAAGACCCTCTTTGTGCCCGAGCATCAGCCAGCGCAACAACTGAAGGCCGAGGCTGAGAGCCACGGAATCACCGTTGTTGAAGTTCCCGAAGATCAACTTCTGCTCTTCATCGGCGAAGCGCGAGAAGGGTTCAGAGAGCAGTTCGGCATCGGCGGCGCGCGGTGAAGCCTAACCCATCGCTCAACCGGACCCGCTACGGCAGGCAGCGTAAGCTTGGTCCGAGGCACATGGTGCATCATCTCGGACCACCGCGTACCCCGCATACAAACTACGTAGGGTGCATAAGCGTTAGCGTCATGCACCAAAATTTATTATGGTGTTTGATGGGAGATGAATTTCACGTAAGCTGGCATGGTTATGGCGGATGACGCTTCGCTTATCCGCCCT
>CAJAQT010000139.1 GCA_903944165.1 uncultured Methylococcaceae bacterium
AGGAATCCACCGTATTAAGAAGTCATGAATATCTTGATAAAATTCAAGCACAATATCTTGTTTATTAAGGAAATCAATCACTGCCTGATCTTTGCCCGTTAATATTCGTAGTTCAGGTATCCAATGAGGATTGGGTAAACTGCGTGCATCATACACAAAATCGGCATCTAAAGGGACGCCATGTTTAAAACCAAACGATTGAAATTGAAGTGAAATTTGCAAATTATCGCGTTCACCAATATGTTCTCTAATGAGATCGCGCAATTGATGATACAAAGTGCGACTGGTATCAATTACCACATTGGCATGACGCGCGATAGGAGTAAGCATCTCCCGCTCTATTCTAAGCGCTTCCTTTAAAGGAATATTTACATCTGTTAAGGGATGACGGCGCCGTGTTTCACTGTAACGTTTCAATAATGTGGCTTCTTCAGCCTGCATAAAAATCACTTCGCAATCGATTCCTTTACTGCGAATTAAGTGTAAACTTTCAGCAAAATAAACCAAGCTTTCGCTTTGATTTCTGGCATCAATCCCGATTGCAGTTTTAGCGTAGGTGACTTTGTCTACTAACATCACATGATTAATAAAATCTTCTAATAAGGTTACCGGTAAATTATCGATACAATAAAAATTACAGTCTTCTAAAGTATCTAAAGCAATACTTTTACCCGAGCCCGATAGTCCACTAACAATAAGAAGTTTCATGATGTATTGTCCCAGCCATGGTGACTTTGAGCTATACAAAGCCACTCACTGGATTAATTAGTTATCTATGATTATTGGTTTTTTCTTTATGTTTTAAAATTTGACGATCTAATTTATCTACTAAATCATCAATTGCTACGTACATGTCTTCTTGATGATCTTCAGCAAATATTTTGGCACCACTAATGTGTAAGGTTGCCTCTGCTTTCTGAACTAATTTTTCTACGCTTAGAATCACATGAACATCGGTAACATTGTCAAAATGACGCGCTAATTTAGCAAACTTAGTATCAATATGCGCTTTTAAAGCGTCAGTAACTTCTAAATGATGACCTGTTACTATTATTTGCATGGTAAAACTCCTTAATTTTTTATTAGATAGTTAACTAAAGTAAAACGCTATAGTAGCCGTTTTCTCTGACTTGATGAGGCGATAAACATCGCTTCTCGGTACTTAGCAATTGTTCTTCGTGCAACATGAATGCCTTTCTCGTTTAAAAAATCGGCAATTTTTTTATCACTCAATGGTTTTATTGGGTCTTCATTGCCGATTAATTCTTTGATAATCGCACGAATGGCAATGGAGGAACATTCACCACCACCTTCGGTTGATACATGACTGGAAAAAAAATATTTAAACTCTACGATGCCATTGGGTGTGTGCATATATTTTTGTGTGGTGACTCGCGAAATAGTCGATTCGTGTAACGCTAATTCTTCTGCAATATCACGCAATACCATAGGCTTCATCGCTACTGAGCCGTGCTCAAGAAAGCCCGTTTGTTTTTCAACAATGGATCGAGCGACGCGCAACAAGGTGTCATTACGACTGTGTAAACTTTTAATAAACCAACGTGCTTCTTGTAAATGATCTTTCATGCAGACATTGTCTTTACTGTTATCAGCACGCTTAATTAAGGCTGAATACATAGGATTCACGCGTAACTTAGGTGCAATATCAGGATTAAGTTCGGTTTGCCAAAGGCCATTTTGTTTGGTGACATACACATCTGGAACAACATATTCTGAGGTGGTTTCTTGAATTTGTGTGCCAGGCTTTGGCTCTAAAGTTCTTATCAGGGTAACCACAGCATTAAGCTGATGCTCAGTTAAACCTAGTTTACGCATTAATTTAGTTTGCTCGTGCGTAGCGAGCCAATCTAAATACTCGGTTACGATGAGTAATGCTTCCTGACGGAACTGTGTATTTTCTGGCAATTGCAATAGTTGTAAGCGCAAACAATCGCTTAAGTTGCAAGCACCCACACCTGCTGGATCAAAGTGTTGAATACGGTGTAAAACGGCGGCCACTTCATCACTTTCTAAGTCATCAAATTGCTGTTGCAAGGAGATGTAAATATCTTCAATCGAGCTTAATAAATAACCATCTTGATTAATAGAATCAATAATTGCGATGGCGATTGCATGATCTCGTTCTGAAAAAGGCGTTAGCTCTAACTGCCAAAGTAAATGATCTTGTAAAGTCGCAGCACAACTACGCTGCGCTTCGTACTCTACACCTTCACTTTGATACGCGGCTGATTCAATGACATTTTCATAAATATCATCCCACGAAGTATCGGTAGCGAATTCTTCTGGAATATCTGTTTGAGAACCTTCACTGGTTTGTGAGTCTAAGCGTTCAGTTTTTTTATCGTGCAGGGGTTCTAATGCCGAAGAAATGGACTCCTCTTCATTCACCTCCAACATCATATTGGTTTCTAAGGCTTGCTGGATTTCTTGTTGCAAATCCAATGTGGACATTTGCAGTAATTTGATCGCCTGCTGTAATTGCGGCGTCATGCTTAACTGCAAACCTTGTCGAAGATTTAAAGATTGTTTCATGTCAATACGAACATTAATGAATTTATATCATTGTTAAAGACTAAAATTATCACCTAAATACACTTTGCGGACTTCTTCATTTGCGACAATACTGACTGCACTGCCTTCAGCGATAACTCTGCCTTCGTTTAGGATGTACGCTCGATCACAAATACCTAAGGTATCTCTAACATTATGCTCGGTTATTAAAACGCCGATGCCCCGTTGCTTTAAATGCACAATAATCTGTTTTATATCATCGACGGAAATAGGGTCGACACCCGCAAAGGGCTCATCTAATAAGATAAATTGTGGTTGAGTGGCTAAGGCTCTGGCTATTTCTACGCGACGACGCTCACCTCCCGATAAACTTAAGGCTTGTTGAGCACGTAAATGTGAAATAGTAAACTCCATTAATAATTCTTCAATGGCGTCTTCTATTTGATTTTTGGACAATTCACCACGAATTTGCATGACTGCGCGTAAATTATCAGCCACACTTAGTTTTCTAAATACCGACGCTTCTTGTGGCAAGTAACCTATACCCGAACGCGCGCGAAGATGCATGGGCTGAAGCGTAATATCTTTTCCATCTAGGGTAATCGCACCACTATCTGCCTTAATTAAGCCCACTAAAATATAAAAACTGGTGGTTTTTCCTGCCCCATTTGGTCCTAATAAACCCACCACTTCGCCAGTGTTAATATGCAATGAAACACCGTTGACCACATTGCGCTTATGATAAGACTTTACTAGTTGTGTAGCCGCTAACACACTCATATTATTTTTCTTTTCTGGGTTTTAATATAGCATGAACACGCTTGCTTCCAGATGATTTTTCACCCGCTTTAACCAACGAACTTTTAATATCGTATTCGATTAATTGACTGGTGTACATGGCATTACCTTGCGTTACCGAGGCTTGATCGATTAACACTAGCAATTTTTGTTTAGGGTAATATTCTCCAGTTAACGCCTCGCCCTTAATATCTTCTCCGCCCTGACTTGGTGTTTGCTTAAATTTGGCAGGCTTACCTACAAAGATTAATTTTTCAGCGTCACCTTTTTTTAAGTACACAACTAATTTATCTGATTCAACACGAATACTGCCTTGCGTGGAAACTACTTTGCCGGTGTAAGTGCTTATTTCAGCCGCATCATCATACGTTGCCGTGTCTGAATCGATAGTAATGGGTTGGTCAGCATCACTCTCTAAAGCAAATGCAGACGAACCAAAGACTACGCTAAAGCACATGACCAACATGGTACACGCCATTGCTATTGGTTTAATGATTGGTTGTTTCATAGATCCCTTTCACATTACTTAATAACTCCAATGTCATGGGCTGTACAAGTCTTCCGTGCATTCCCATTCCTGTCAATTGACTTGGATAACGAGTTAACTTAGCAAACTCGCTGGTTTCAAAATAATGCGTTGTTGTGTTAATTTTTACATTTGTGGTGTCGATACGAAATTGCGTTTTAGATGCGGTATCTGTTTTAATTATATGAACATCATCTTTTAATAATAACTCTTTTCCCGTTTTATATAGCATAGCTTGCTGTGCTGTTATTTGCCATGAGGCCAGCGCTAAACCAACATCCTCAGTATAAATAGATAACCGTGGCTGAATCATTTTAGTTGATAAATCATCACTGTAATGAATTAACTCAGCAACTTCTAGTTTTTCATGCAGCTGACCTAGATGATTCATTGTCCATTTTACATAACCCTTACTATAAAAATCTGCACTGTGCGCGGGAGCTTCATATAAATGTGTTTCTTGTAATTCAAACATATTTACCAATAGCCAACTAAGCAACGCCAACATGGCTACGTAAATAAAGCTGCGATGCTCTTGTAGAGTCAGTATCATTGCGTATAGCTTTTAATTATGGCATTTAGATGCCCTTGAGATTGCATAATAAGATCACACACTTCTCGAACGGCTCCTTGCCCACCATTGCGCTGTGTACACCAGTCTGCATAATGTTTTACAACATCATTGGCATCGTTGACAGCAATCGCCAACCCGACTTTAGTCATAATTGGTAAATCAAGTAAATCATCACCCACGTGTGCAATTTCATCTAAATTAATTTTTAACTGAGACACAATGTCAGTCAACGCTAATTGCTTATCTTGATAGCCTTGGTAGACATGCTGTATCCCTAATTGCTGCATACGTTGCTCAACACTTATAGAAGTTCGACCAGAAACGACCGCCACACTCACACCTGTTTGTTGCAATAATTTTATGCCGTGACCATCTTGAGCATGAAATGATTTATATTCATTGCCAGCAAGATCAAAATAAAACTTGCCGTCAGTTAGTACGCCATCTACATCTAAGATTAAGAGTCTAATTTTTTTTGCTTTTTCAATTAATGTTTGCATTTTTGGCTATCCTCTCGCAATTAAACAATACCTGCTTTCAGCAAATCATGCATATTCAATGCACCCAAGGCATGACGTTTTGAATCCACTACAATTAGTGCATTGATCTTCTTTTGCTCCATAATTTGCATGGCTTCAGCCGCTAAAATATCTGCAGAAATGACCGCACAATAAGGCGTCATAACTTCTGTGATAGCGGTTTGATTAATATCCAAATTGCGTCCAAGCATGCGCCGTAAATCGCCATCAGTAAAAATGCCTATGACCACATTGTCATCATCCACCACAGCAGTCATGCCTAATTTTTTTTCTGTCATTTCTAATAGAGCATAACTGATTAACGCGGTTTGCGGCACTGACGGAATGGCAACGCCAACATGCATGATATCTTCCACGCGTAACAATAATTGTCGACCTAAGCTACCACCAGGATGCGATAAAGCAAAGTCATCGCGGGTAAACCCTCTTGCTTCTAATAATGACACCGCCAATGCGTCGCCCATGACTAAGGCTACCGTGGTGCTAGAGGTAGGCGCTAAGCCCAAAGGACAAGCTTCTTGCTCTACGGCAACATTAATAAATGTAGTGGCAAATTTAGCGAGCGTTGATTCTGGATTACCAGTAATGGCTATCAACGGCACATTAAGCCGCTTAATAATCGGCAAGATGGTAAGCACTTCAGCCGTTTCACCAGAATTAGATAACACCATCACCACATCATGCTTGGTAATCATGCCTAAATCGCCATGACTTGCTTCCCCTGGATGCACAAAAAAAGCAGGCGTTCCAGTGCTGGCTAACGTGGCGGCAATTTTGCCAGCAATATGCCCAGACTTACCCATACCCGTGACAACAACACGTCCTTTACAAGCAAATAATAACTTACAGGCCGTGACAAAATTATCATTAATTTGCTCAACTAATTTAGCAACAGCTTGCATTTCTACTTGAATAACAGCTAAACCCAACTCACGTAATCTTTGATCGTTTAATTTCATTTTCTTCAATAGGTAGATGACTATATTACTTTACATCAACAGCTTATGATTATTATCAAGCTAAGCCACACGAACTAATTATGACCGTAGTTAGCGTATCATCATCTCGTTATTAATTAAGCTGAATATTATGCCACGCCTACTTAGCTTATGCGTAATCGACTAAGAATAAAAAAATAATTTTTACTTTCGTTATACTTTTACATTAAGTGTCTTTCTTGGCTGCGCCTGCTTAACAAAAAGTATTACCACAACAAGCACTACAATTGATTGACTTAATAACAATGACTCGTACAGAATAGGCAATTTAATGTTTACCCTATTATCTTGAACCGTGAATGGATAACAATAGTCTTCCTTCGAATAATTTGGTTTCTATAAGAAATCTTTCTTTTTCTCGTGGTGAAAAAATCATTTTTAATGACATTTCTCTTGATTTAGCGCGTGGTAAAATCACCGCCATCATGGGGCCCAGTGGCACTGGAAAAACCACCTTATTAAAATTAATTGGCGGTCAGTTGTGTCCAGACCAAGGCACCATAAGTGTTGACAATCAAAACGTTCATTCTCTGCGTCGCGCTGATTTATATGCACTTCGCAAACGTATTGGGATGTTATTTCAAAGTGGTGCCTTACTTACCGACATGAGTGTTTTCGATAATGTGGCACTACCGTTACGCGAACATACACAACTTCCTGAAGCACTCATTCGTACCTTAGTGTTAATGAAATTACAGGCCGTAGGCTTACGTGGTGCAAAAGAAATGATGCCTAATGAATTATCAGGCGGCATGGGCAGACGTATCGCTTTAGCGCGTGCTATTGCATTAGATCCCATGATGATTATGTATGACGAACCTTTTACCGGACAAGATCCAATCTCTATGGGCGTTCTTGCGCATCTGATAAAATCTTTAAATAACACCTTAGGATTAACCAGTATTATTGTCTCGCACGATGTTCATGAAACATCATTAATTGCAGATTACATGTATCTTATTGCCGATGGCAAAATAATTGACCAAGGCACACCAACAGAAATGCACCAGTCTTCCTCCGCGTGGACGACACAATTTTTAACGGGTGCGGCTGATGGTCCAGTGCACTTTCATTATCCAGCAAAAAATTACCTTGACGATCTTCTTTCGTCAGGAAAACGCTACTAAACACACTAATGATAAATAGCTTACAACACTTAGGTGCTTACACCCGTAACAGCTTTAGTAAAGTTGGTCGCGGCACTGGTTTTTTACTGCAAACGCTTAGTTACCTATTTAGCGTCATTGCGCGTCCAAGATTATTAATGGCGCAACTTTATTCCGTTGGCGTATTATCGTTTTTAATCATTACTATTTCCGGCTTATTTGTCGGAATGGTATTAGCGTTACAAGGCTATTACACGCTTTCTGCGTTTGGTGCTGAAGCGTCCTTAGGCGTAATGGTTGCCGCCTCATTAGTACGAGAACTTGGCCCAGTGGTTTCAGCCCTATTATTTGCTGGTCGTGCTGGCTCGGCATTAACTGCTGAAATTGGCTTAATGAAAGCCACCGAACAATTGTCAGGCATGGAAATGATGGCTATTGATCCATTCAAACGTATTATTGCCCCACGTTTTCTAGCGGGGTGCATTTCTATGCCCTTACTTGCTGCATTGTTTAGCGCCATTGGTACTTTGGGCGGATACTTAGTTGGCTCGGGGTTATTAGGCTTAGATGACGGCGCATATTGGTCACAAATGCAAGCAAAAATAGATTTTCAAGACGACATTATCAATGGTGTCATAAAAAGTGCTGTGTTTGGCTTTGTTATTACGTGGATTGCTTTATTTGAAGGCTACGACAGCATTCCAACCTCTGAAGGGGTTAGTCGTTCCACTACCCGTACTGTAGTAAATTCTGCTTTCAGTATTTTAGGACTTGATTTTATTCTTACCGCACTGATGTTTGGAGACCATTAACATGCAGCCATCCCGTAATCAAGATACTTTAGTTGGTTTATTTGTTGCCGCCGGTATCGCAGGATTATTTTTTCTCAGTTTAAAAGTAAGCAATTTAAGTGCGTTTTCGCAGGATGAAAGCTATACAATCACCGCTAGATTTGAAAATACTGGCGGTTTAAAAGTACGTTCTGCGGTGTCTGCTGCTGGGGTTAAAGTTGGTCAAGTAAGTGATATTTATTTTGATAGCAAAACCTATCAAGCTGTTGTCACGATGCACATTAATCAACAGTACAACACCCTGCCTGATGACACCACAGCAAGTATTTTTACATCAGGCTTATTAGGTGAACAATATGTCAATTTAGAACCAGGTGGTTCTGATAGTTATTTAACTGACAATGGCAAAATAGACATTACTCAACCTGCCATTATTTTAGAAAAAGCTATTGGACAATTTTTATTTAAAGCGGCTGAAGAAAAAGGTGAAGCGAAGGAATGAATGAGCTACACATCATTGATGAAGGTACGGGGCATTTTAGTGTGACGGGCGACCTTAGCTTACCCAATATTACCCATGAAACCTTAAAATCACTGACTTTACTTAGTGCTGCAAAAATAATTACAGTGGATTTAAGTCGGATTGAAACCGTTGATAGCGCAGGTCTTGCGCTAATGATCGAATGGATTAAATATGCTCGCAGCCAACGTTTGGCACTTAATTTTAATCATATCCCGCAACAAATGCATAATCTTGCAAAACTGAGCGGTTTGGACGATTTAAGTTACTTTATTGACCCTAGCAATTAACCCCTTAATTCCAAGTGAGTATACAAAAATAAGCTGCGCCTATTTAAACGTACAGCACATAAGAGCATCGTAATGACGCCTACTTTATTTAATGAGCAATTAGCAAATTTAGGCATAATGTACACATCTTTATTATTTATTAACACATGATGAGCACCGACATTTCGGCTTCATCGCATAGGATTTAACACACTCATGGATAAACTTATTATTACTGGCGGCAAAACTCTTTCGGGCGAACTTCGTATTTCCGGAGCAAAAAATGCTGCCTTACCTATTTTGGCTGCGGCGCTGTTATCAAAACAACCCGTTACTATTGGCAATATTCCCCATTTACACGATATCACCACAACAATGGAACTCTTAGGACGCATGGGAGTGCGTTTATTGGTCGATGAAAAAATGAATGTCGAAGTTGATAGCCGCACCATCACTAGCTTTGAAGCGCCGTATGAATTAGTAAAAACAATGCGTGCATCTATTCTTGTTTTAGGCCCCTTATTAGCCCGTTTTGGTGAAGCGCATGTTTCTTTGCCGGGCGGCTGTGCCATTGGCACACGTCCAGTGGACATTCATATTAACGGTCTAATTAAAATGGGCGCAACCATCAGCGTTGAAAATGGCTATATCAATGCCAAAGCTACGCGCTTAAAAGGCTGTCGCTTAGTGCTTGAGCAAGTCACCGTTACCGGCACCGAAAACTTACTGATGGCGGCCACCTTAGCAGAAGGCATCACCATTATTGAAAATGCAGCCAAAGAGCCTGAGGTAACCGACTTAGCCAATTTTCTCAATAAAATGGGGGCAAAAATTACAGGAGTGGGTAGCGATATTTTAACCATCGAAGGCGTTGAGGAACTTGGCACAGAAAGTATTCATTACACTATTTTACCTGACCGAATAGAAACCGGAACCTACCTAGTTGCCGCTGCGATTACCGGCGGTAAAGTTAAACTTAAAAATACCCAACCTAATACACTTGATGCAGTGCTTGATAAACTGATTGAAGCGGGTGCAGAAATCACCACTGGTGACGACTGGATTGAATTGGATATGCATGGCAAAAAACCCAAAGCAGTATCGCTTCGAACCGCTCCGTACCCTGCCTTTCCAACAGATATGCAAGCTCAGTTTATTGCCTTAAATACTGTTGCAGAAGGTGTGGGCATCATCACTGAAACCATTTTTGAAAATCGCTTCATGCACGTACAGGAATTACAACGCATGGGTGCGGACATTAAACTTGAATCCAATACTGCCATTTGTACAGGCATCCCAAAATTAACAGGTGCTCCAGTTATGGCAACTGATTTACGCGCCTCAGCCAGCTTAGTCATTGCCGCCTTAGTTGCAGAAGGCAGCACCCTTGTCGATAGAATTTATCATATTGATCGAGGTTATGATCATATTGAAGAAAAACTAACTCAACTTGGTGCCACCATTCGCCGTGTTGCTAAATAGGACATAAATATGCTTACCATTGCCATTTCCAAAGGCAGAATCTATGAAGAAGCCCTGCCCTTTTTAGCAGAAGCAGGAATTATCCCAACTGATAATCCAGAGACCTGCCGAAAATTAATCTTAGACACCACCCGTGACGACGTTAAATTAATCATCATCCGTGCTACCGATGTTCCCACATTTGTCGAATACGGCGCAGCTGATTTAGGCATTACGGGTAAAGATGTGTTATTGGAACATGGCACAGAAAATCTATATGAGCCCTTAGATTTAAACATCGCTCGTTGTCGCTTAATGACGGCCGCACATCAAGACGCGCCCCCCTTAACGGGTCGTTTTCGGGTTGCAACAAAATATGTCAACATAACAGAACGTTATTTTGCCAGTCTTGGCATGCAAGCTGACATCATTAAATTATATGGCTCAATGGAATTAGCCCCGTTAGTAGGCTTAGCAGATTGTATTGTTGATTTAGTAGAAACGGGCAATACCTTAAAAGCCAATCATTTAGAGCCACGCGAATTAATCATGCACATTAGCTCACGCTTAGTGGTTAATAAGGCTGCCATGAAAATGAAAAATACAGCTATCGTCACGCTTATCAAACAATTTGAACACACCTTACACACTCGCAACTCATGACAAATCTTACCTTAACAGAGCTTGATGCTAATGCTAGTAATTTTGCTAGTCAATTAACTCAATTACTGAGCTTTACCGAGCATGAAGATTTAACGATTCAACAACGTGTTGTTGATATTATTGCGAGCGTGCGCCGTGATGGGGATCAGGCCTTAATTAACTACACCCAACAACTTGACCACTACACCGTTAACCATGCCTCAGAACTTGAGTTAACAACAGACCGCTTACACGCAGCGTGGCTCACACTGCCTGAAGCACAGCGTGAAGCTCTAAATGTTGCAGCACAACGTATCCGTGCTTATGCCGAACATCAGAAATTGCATGATTGGAGCTATACCGAAGCAGACGGCACTCGCTTAGGACAAAAAATCACTGCACTTGAAAGTGTGGGCTTGTATGTTCCAGGAGGTAAAGCCGCCTATCCATCATCCGTGTTAATGAATGCCATACCAGCCAAAGTGGCGGGTGTTAAACGTTTAGTCATGGTTGTTCCCACGCCTCATGGTGAAACCAATTCTTTAGTTTTAGCGGCAGCACATTTAGCCGAAGTTGATCAGGTTTTTACCATTGGTGGTGCCCAAGCAATTGCCGCCTTAGCCTATGGCACTGAAACCATTCCAGCCGTTGCTAAAATTGTTGGCCCAGGCAATATTTATGTCGCCACGGCCAAAAAATTAGTATTTGGCAAAGTGGGTATCGATATGCTTGCTGGTCCCTCAGAAATTTTGATTATTTGTGATGGCAAAACCAATCCCGACTGGATTGCTATGGATTTATTTTCTCAAGCCGAACATGATGAACATGCTCAGGCTATTTTAATCAGTCAGGATAAAAGTTTTCTGGCTGCGGTAAAACAAAGCATGACTAAATTATTACCCTCGATGGAACGCGCCGATATTATTAAAACCTCCTTACAGCAACGCGGTGCGTTTATTTTAGTGGAGGATTTGGCTCAAGCAGCCACCCTTGCAAACCGTATTGCCCCAGAACATCTTGAACTTTCAGTGGCTGATCCTGATACCTTATGCGCACAGATTCACCATGCCGGTGCTATTTTCTTAGGTCGACATACAGCTGAAGCAGTGGGCGATTATTGTGCAGGTCCTAATCATGTCTTACCGACCTCAACCACGTCACGATTTTCCTCACCGCTTGGCGTGTATGATTTTCAGAAACGTAGCAGTATTATTCATTGTTCAGAAGAAGGCGCACATCAGCTAGGAAAAGTTGCATCAATCTTAGCACGCGGTGAACAACTCACTGCTCATGCGCGTTCAGCTGAATATCGCATTCATGATTAATCGTCTTACGTTTAAACACGGTAATGCCATTGATTGTTGAATTTTATTTTACTCAGCCAGTAATCCTTCTATGTCCACAACTTCCTTAATATCCTCACTGTTTCGTGCAGAAATTCAGTCCATGTCAGCCTATAAAGTTGCTGATGCACACGGATTTATTAAACTTGATGCCATGGAAAATCCCTATCATTGGCCACCCGAACTCACTGAACAATGGTTAACGTCATTACGTCACTGTGAATTAAATCGTTACCCTGATCCTGAAGCACAACGCTTAATTGAAACCCTGCGTTGTCATGATGAAATTCCTAAATCGGTCGCTATTCTTTTAGGTAATGGTTCAGATGAACTCATTCAATTACTGTTAATGGCTTTAACACCAACACAAGCGGTACTGGCACCAGCGCCCAGCTTCGTCATGTATAAACAAATTAGCCAAAGTTTACAGCTGACATATTTTGCACCGTCATTATGCGCTGAAGATTTTTCATTAGATGTTGCACACATTTTGCAGCTTATTAAGCAACATCAGCCCGCCCTTATTTTCATTGCTTACCCAAATAATCCAACTGGAAATTTATTTAAGGCTGAAGATATTCATACCATCCTTAACGCCAGCACAGGATTAGTCGTCATAGACGAAGCCTATGCCCCCTTTGCCAACGCCAGTTTTTTACCAGAATTACCGCGTTATAAAAACTTATTAATCATGCGTACACTGTCAAAATTGGGGTTGGCTGGGTTACGCTTGGGATATTTAATGGGTGCTGTAGAGATTATCAGCCAACTCAATAAAATTCGTTTACCTTATAATATCAATGTACTTACGCAAATGACTGCGGAATTTGCCTTATCTCATAAGCAGGTCTTTACAGAGCAAACCCAATTAATTTGTCAGCATCGACACTGGGTATTTGAACAGCTTCAAGCCCTCCCAGCATTAACTGTCTTTCCTAGTGCCGCTAATTTTATTTTATTTAAAACCCCAGCTCAGCACGCAGACCGCATTCATGCACACTTAAAAAAACAAGGTGTATTAATTAAAAACATGCACTCGCAAGGTGGTTTAATGCAAGAGTGCTTGCGTGTCACCATTGGTACTCAAGAAGAAAACAAGGCATTCATTAACGCCTTAACTAACGCGCTTATAACTATAAACTAAGTAATTACCTCAGTTTTTAACTATTGTTTATTATTAGTTGATAATAAGTAAACAAATTATACACAACCACTTCAAATCCACTAGGCTCTAGTGGTATATTTGCCCTGAGATACTGTGCGGCAAAGCACAACCACATTAAGGAGAGTTTTATAATGATAAATGAAGGCGTAGACATTTCTAAACGCCAATTCTTAACCTCAGCTTTGACCGTAGTTGGCGCAGTAGGCACGGGTTATTTGGCCATTCCATTTCTTGCGCAAATGCGTCCCAGTGTCAAAGCACTGGCAGCGGGCGCACCTGTTGAAATTGACATCAGTAAAATTGAACCTGGTCAATTAATACGGGTTGCTTGGCGAGGCAAGCCTGTTTGGATTCTTAATCGTACGCCCGCCGTACTGGAAAAATTAAAAACCTTGGAAGGTGATTTAGCTGACCCTAACTCCAATAACTCACTGCAACCAGAAGAAAGCAAAAATTCAGTACGCTCCATTAAGCCAGAAATTTTTGTCGCCGTCGGCTTATGCACCCATTTGGGCTGCTCACCTACCTTCCGTCCTGAAATTGCCCCTAATGATTTAGGTGATAAATGGCAAGGCGGCTTCTTCTGTCCCTGTCATGGCTCATGGTTTGACCTTGCTGGTCGTGTCTACCAAGGTGTCCCTGCACCCACTAATTTAGAAATACCACCTTACCGCTATGTTTCAGATAATCTAATTATTGTTGGTGACCTTACCGGAGATACTAAAGCATGAAAATCAATCGCCTAGCACTATGCGGTAACTGGATATTAGAACGTTTCCCACTCGCCAAAGTGTGGAACGAACACATGACGCATTACTATGCGCCGCGCAATTTCAATTTTTGGTATTTTTTTGGCTCACTTGCCTTATTGGTTTTAGTTAATCAATTTATTACCGGCATTTTATTAACCATGAATTACAAACCAGACGCCAAACTGGCGTTTGATTCTGTTGAATACATCATGCGTGAAGTGGATTGGGGCTGGTTAATTCGCTACATGCACTCTACGGGTGCCTCAGCATTTTTTATTGTGATTTATTTACACATGTTTAGAGGACTGATGTACGGTTCGTTTAAACAACCAAGAGAATTAGTCTGGATTTTTGGGATGCTATTGTTTGTCTGTTTAATGGCAGAGGCGTTCATGGGGTATTTATTACCTTGGGGACAAATGTCGTATTGGGGCGCGCAAGTTATCATTTCATTATTCAGTGCAATCCCTATTATTGGCGATGATTTATCTCTATGGGTGCGCGGTGATTACGTGGTATCAGATGCAACCTTAAACCGTTTCTTTGCCTTTCATGTAATTTCTGTTCCCCTCATTCTAGTCATGCTAGTGTTTTTGCACATTGTTGCCTTACACGAAGTTGGTTCGAACAATCCTGATGGCATCGACATAAAAAAATACAAAGATGAACAAGGCATTCCACTTGATGGCATTCCTTTTCATCCTTATTACACCGTAAAAGACATCGTTGGCGTGGGCGTATTTTTACTATTTTTTGCTACGGTTATTTTTTATATGCCAGAAATGGGCGGTTACTTTTTAGAACATGCTAATTTTATTCCTGCAGATCCGTTAAAAACACCTGAACATATTGCCCCCGTTTGGTATTTCACACCTTTCTACGCCATTTTACGCGCTATTCCTGATAAATTTGCAGGCGTTATCGGTATGGGCGGCGCGATTGTGGTACTGTTTTTATTGCCTTGGCTAGATCGCAATCCAGTACGTTCAATACGTTATCGCGGTGGTATCTTTAAAAAAGCCTTAGTCCTTTTAGTGATCAGCTTCATTGGCTTAGGGTATCTTGGCACACAACCCGCCACACCAGAATTAACCTTTTTTGCCAGAATCTTAACCGTAGTTTATTTTGGCTTTTTTATTCTGATGCCAATTTACACGCGTTGGGAAAAAACCAAACCACTCCCTACCCGCGTTACCGAAGAACATAGTCTTGAAGAACAGCTACATACTTTTGAAGAACAGTTACCAGCCTTACTTGATGAACTCAGCGAAGTAAAAAACACCGGCCCAGAAATTGGCGACCCTGCCTTTAGAAGTTCATTTTTTAGTCGACGTCCCACGGCTGAAGGCATTTCCCATGTACTGACACGCTGGCTTAAAAAAATAATAACAAGTCTTGACTGATATGAGCGCACACACTATGAAATTCTTACTCACTTTAATTTTATTTACCGCACTCACCAGCACGGGTTACGCTTCTGAAACAGTTCCCTTACAAGAAGCTAGAATCAACGTAGCAGATAAAACCTCGTTATTACGCGGAGCAAAACATTTCGTCACGTATTGTTTAGGCTGCCACTCAGCTAAATACATGCGCTATTTACGTATTGCCATTGATACCTCAGTAGATCAAAGCATCGTACTAAAAGAAATTGCCCCAGATGGCGCCTCAATTTATGACCGCCTACAAAGTGCCATGAATAAGCATGACGCAGAAAAATGGTTTGGTACACAACCGCCTGACCTCTCCTTGATAGCACGCTCACGTGGTGCCGATTGGTTATACAGTTACTTAAAAAGCTATTACATTGATACAAGTCGTCCATTTGGCGTAAACAATTTAGTTTTTGAAGATACCGCGATGCCTAACCCGCTTTGGCAATTACAAGGCGATCAGCAAGCTGAGCATAGAAAAACTATTTGGGGCGGCTACACCGAGTTAGTATCCAAAGAAAATGGTCAACTCAGTGACAGAGAATTCAATCAATTCGTGAATGATTTAGTTAATTTTCTTGTCTATGTTGGCGAGCCCATGCAACAAGAAAGACGTAGTTTAGGAAAATACGTCATCTTTTTCTTAGTGATATTTTTGATTATTGCCTATCTGCTTAAAAAAGAATATTGGCAAGATATTTACAAAAAGAAATCATAACTCGTTACCAGTACGCAAAGGCCATAAAGGGTTAAGTGACAAAACTTTTACCGCTACCTACAAGGCAAATCAAACGTGCAGGCTTTGCCTGCACTGCACACGTAATTGCCGATTAAGCTGTCAAATTACATGCAGCCCATTGCTATTATCTATCAAGCAAAAATATACACCTTGATTTATGATAAAATGACTGTTTTTACTACCCTATTCATTCGTTAAAGAGGTTGTTTTTGTGGCAAATATTATTACCCGTAAATCAGTAATGACACTATTTTCATCACCAACGTGTCCAATGAGTCACTGCGCTAGATTTGTATTACATGAAAAAGCCATTACGGCTGACATTGAATATTACGATCCCAACAATCCACCAGAAGATTTACTTGAATTAAATCCAACAGGTACCTCACCTACCTTAATTGAACGTGATTTAGTTCTATACGATTCACGTATTATTATGGAATATTTAGACGAACGCTTTCCTCACCCACCATTGCATCAAATGGATCCAGTATCGCGCGCAACCGCCAGAATGTTGATTAAACGCATTGATCAAGATTGGTATTTAATGCTGGATGAAATTCTTAATTCAAGCGAAAAGAAATCAACCAAAGCTAGGAAACAATTACGCGAAAGTTTACTTGCCGCAGCCCCTATTTTTGCAGATCGTCCTTATTTTATGAGTGATGAATTCTCCTTAATTGATTGCGTCATTGCCCCATTATTATGGCGTTTACCCAGCATCAACATCGACATCACCACACACAATGATGTTATTAACAATTACGCACAACGCATGTTTAAACGCCCAGCTTTTAAACGTAGTTTAAGTGAGGCAGAAAAAGACATGGTTGATATGCCAAGATGACACCTTTAAAACCTTATTTAATACGCGCCATTTATGAATGGGTGCTTGATAATCAATACACTCCTCATATTTTAGTAGATGCCGAACATCCAGATGCCATCGTCCCAACACAATTTATTGAACAAGGTAAAATTGTGCTTAATATTCGTCCAGAAGCCGTACAAGGGTTAAATTTGGATAATGAGCACATTAGTTTTAATGCTCGCTTTAGTGGTAAACCGATGAAAATCTATGTTCCAACGCCCGCTGTATTGGCTATTTACGCCAAAGAAAATGGTAAAGGCATGGTGTTTGATCCTGAAGATTATGAAGCACCTCCACCTGAACAACCTAAACCCCCTGTTCGTGGCTCGCATTTGCGCGTGGTAAAATAACAGACAACAGGACATGGCTTTATTGTTAATAATAAAGCCAAGGCACACAGCAACACACCCTTGTAGAGACGCGATGTATCGCGTCTTAAAATCTAGCCCCCGCCACAGGTTTTGTTTACAGCCGGTGAGATACAAGACGCGATACATCGCGTCTCTACGCGTTTTTTATTCTACATGCACGCAGCAACACGTTCTGTAGAGACGCGATTTATCGCGTCTTAAAATCTAGCCTCCACCACAGGTTTTGTTTACAGCCGGTGAGATACAAGACGCGATAAATCGCGTCTCTACGC
>CAJAQT010000140.1 GCA_903944165.1 uncultured Methylococcaceae bacterium
CAGAAACCGAAGGCGGTTATTCAAGGTTTAGCACCAGTGACATGCGCGTCACTTTTTTATGTGTCGATAGCCGTAACGAACATGAGCAAGGCAGCGTTTATACCTGGGAAAACACGCTGCAACTCAAACATGAAGTGATTCAACAAGGCGATGACTGGCAAGTGGAACTAAAAGCCGTACCCGCTGGTGCAGAAATACGTTACACCACGGACGGCTCAGACCCTGGCAGCTTAGGCGCACGTTACGAGAGTGCTTTTGATGTCCCCACCTCTTGTCGCTTTGTGCAAGCGATGGCTACCAAAGACGGCATACCATCACGGCTCGAAAAAATCGATATGGATCAGTATCGTGATAAAAAAGTAGTGATTGAACCGGCAAAACCATTAACATGGAACACCCGCGAACAAGGCAACTTATCCGCTAAAGCCGCGTTTGACTTTATTGAACGCCTCATAAAATTTGAAGGAACAATGCAAGGCGTGATTATTGACGTATTTGCCAATGATGAATCCGCCTCGCTGACTTACAGTGCAGAGGGTTCTACAAAATACACCGGTGAAGAAATTAAAATGTTATTGGAAAAATTACAGGGTGTCATGAACGGCAGCCACGTCAGCATCAGTGTGGAAGAAGTGAAATTCCAACGCGGTCAGCAGCTTATTGATTGGTTAGCGGAAATGAACCGCCAACTGCACCCTGGTGAAGTGCGCCAATGAGCGAGTTAACACCCGCCGATAAGCGAACACAAGTAAAAAAATCGCCACCCTTGGGATTTGGTTTCGATGCCGATCAAACCGAACACTGTTTTATTGTCACCGTGCCCATCTCAAAAGCGAAAGATGCCAAGGTGCTTATTTCCGAACATTTTCACTGGCTAAAACCTGAAAAAGGCCAAGAAACCTCACCCACCTTCAACGATGTCGATGCCCAATTAAAAGCCGTATTAAACCGCCGCACTTGGGAACAGATAGAAGAGCATGTTAAAGCAGAATTTAACCGCCGCTTACGTAATTTAGGTGTAAAAACTGGGCAGTGGCTTAAAAAAGGCCAGATACCCGTTGACCGAACCTTAGGCAAGGAACTCACCTTATTAGCCTGGGCATTAGAAGATGCAGACCCGGAACTATCCGTAACCGCCGTACATAACTGGTTAGGCCTAGTGCCTGAAGAACGCTGGTGGCTTTATACCATGACCAATGCCGCTACAGGTCATGCTGTTAATGGCCGTAACAAAGGCTGGCGAAAAGCCGTGCGCTTTGCCTTAACCGAAAATCCTGTCATGGAAGGCGTATTGCGTAACCGCCGTGCAGAGTTTGAACTGTCGTTAATGTCTGGGAAAATGTAGGTAAGTTGATAATTCCCGCATAGGTGGTTATGATTACAGGTGAACCAGATTAAACCGGAGTATCATTTATGGCAACCGAAGCCTTTACCATTCGTGCCGAATCAGACATCGTACAGCAACTGGATTATCTGGCCGGATCGCTAGATAGATCAAGAAATTACCTTGTTAATCAAGCCCTCAAGGAATACTTAAGCGCACATGCTTGGCAACTTGAAAAAATCATTCAGGGCATTGCCGCAGCGGAGCGTGGTGAATTAATCGATCATGATGATGTGATGCGCGAAATGGAAGCCTTAATCACCAGCAAAACCGAAACTGACTCCAAGCAATGAAGATTCTATGGACAGAACCAGCCCGCATGGATTTGCGGGACATCTTTCTATACATTAGCAACGATAACCCTAAAGCCGAGCGTGATTTGCTCGAAACCATTAAAAAGCGTGTTGGCTTATTAAAAGAGAATCCACGCTTAGGTCGCCTTGGGCGTGTAGAAGGGACTTACGAATTGGTATTGGCAGGAACCCGCTATATCATCCCTTATAGAATTAAAAATCTGCAAATTGAAATTCTTGCGGTATTTCATGGCTCACGAGAATGGCCTGATGATTTTTAGAATCGTAGCAGGCTCTATAAGTTAATAGTGGGCATGTAAATCCTTAATATAACCAAAACTATAGCCATAATAGAGTGATTGCCGATGAAAACCAGCACCATAGCCGAGGCAAAAAATAACCTCTCACAATTAATTCATCAGCTCGACACGGGTGAAGCCATCCATCTTACCCGTCATGGCAAGCCCGTTGCCGTGATGCTATCAGAAGCCAATTATCAAAAGCTCACCCAAAAAAATACTAGCTTGTATCAAGCCATCCAACACTGGCGCAGCCAATTAGAGAGCGACATCGCGTTGACGGGAACTGAACTTAAGTCTTTACGCGCCGCCAGCCAGGAGCGGGAATTTTCATGGGACGAATAAGCGTGTGCTCGATAGCAATATTCTGTCAGAACCCGCCCGTTTAAATCCCAGTGACAAGGTGTTACAACAGTTTGCCGATCATGACGGTGAATATGCGACAGCAGCGGTTGTCTGGCATGAATTGGTGTGTGGCTGTGAATTACTGGCAGCATCAAAATGCAAAACACAGCTCCAATCCTATTTAGCCCTATTATTGGCAAATGGCTTGACTGTATTGCCGTTTGATCAAGTTGCCGCAGACTGGTACGCCAAAGAACGGGCAAGATTAAAACGCCAAGGCTTAACCTGTGCTTATGCCGATGGTGAAATAGCCGCGATTGCCGCAACCCAACAATTGACCTTAGTGACTCGAAATAGCCAAGATTTTGAGAACTTTCAAAACTTAAGCTTACAAAACTGGTTTGACTAAGCTGATATGAGCTATTTCTCTCAGTTCTGTTTTTGATCGTCTTTACTTTTCCCTACTATGCCAATCACCGACAAAACCTTTATCGAAACACAGTTCCCAGTGTCTTTGGTTTCAAAAGAATCTTACAAAGAACGCAAAGCAGGTGCGAGCCAGACATTAACAGGTTTAGGTAAATGGTGGGGTCGCAAGCCACTGATTTTGGTTCGTGCATCCATTTTAGGAATGCTCATGCCTGCCAGTGACAATCCACAAAAAGACCGTGAAGTTTTTTTACAAATTCTCACGATGGATAAAGAAGGCTTGTGGCAACGTCGCTCAAAAGCCATTCCAGTCAAAACCCTTTATGACTGGATACAAAACACTACCGATAAGCCCGTCATTCCGGCATGGATGCCGGAATCCAGTCACATGGATGTGAATCCAGAGGCTGGCATCGAGCCTAAAACAAGCCTCGGAAGTATCGGAAGCTTACCTTCCCTGGCACTGGATTCCGGCATCCCTGCCGGAATGACGGAGCCACTACTTACCCTCAATGACAAAGGGGGTGTGTCTTGGACAAAAGGCTTAG
>CAJAQT010000141.1 GCA_903944165.1 uncultured Methylococcaceae bacterium
ACTGGAACAAAGGCAAAACCCAAAAAATGGGCTGATGTTTGCGTTGTGCCATCGGAGATACCGTGTGATTGGCTTAAAATTAAAAATGGTTTTGCCTTTTTTAAAGGGGATAAAAATTAAACAAAATAAGGGTTGCGGTTTAAAAACAGGTAACACAGTTTAAAAAAAACTGTAGACACTTAATTGCTCTGCTAATTGTAATGTGCAATTAGCAGGGACTGCCTCTGGCTAACGCAGCCGTGTCTATTTTTGACAGAGAGGCGACGTCCAAATTTATCTGAAGCATTACAATTCCTACGCTATATTAAACATCCTTTCCCTCAATTTACCTCTATACGTTTGTCTTCATGAAGCTGGAAAAAATTAAGCTGTCTGGTTTTAAATCTTTTGTTGACCCTACTGTCATTCCTATTCACGGTAATTTAACTGCCATTGTTGGCCCTAATGGCTGTGGCAAGTCTAATATTATCGATGCTGTACGTTGGGTAATGGGCGAAAGCTCAGCCAAGCATTTGCGTGGCGGTAGTATGGCGGATGTGATTTTTAACGGTTCTTCAGGGCGTAAGCCAGTGAGCACCGCCTCGGTAGAGTTGGTTTTTAATAATTCCTCCAGCACGTTTGGCGGAGAATATGCGCACTACGATACTCTTGCGATTAAGCGACAAGTCAGTCGTGATGGGCAATCTTTATTTATGCTGAATGGCTCACGTTGTCGCCGCAAAGATATTACCGATTTATTTTTAGGGACAGGCTTAGGCTCACGAAGCTATGCCATTATCGAGCAAGGTACTATTTCCAGAATGGTGGAAGCCAAACCAGATGAGCTGCGCGTGTTTATTGAAGAGGCAGCGGGCGTTTCTAAATATAAAGAACGCCGTAGCGAAACAGAAATGCGTATGCGTAACACCCGCGAAAACTTAGAACGTTTAGATGATGTACGCGAAGAAGTAGAGCGCCAGCTTAAAAGTTTGCAAAAACAAGCAGAGAAAGCAGAAAAGTACACGGCACTCAAGCAACAAGAACGGCACTATAAAGTGGAGTTATTAGTGATGCGTTGGCAGGCATATCAACACACCACGCATATTTTAGAAACACAATTACATGCTGCCGCCGATGAGCATAATCGCGTATTTCTTGCGGTTCATGACGCTGAAAAAAATAATGAGCAGGCCTTAGTTGCGTATAAAGCGGCTCAGATACACTTAAATGCTTTGCAAGGTCAGTATTATGCCGTTGCCGCCGACGTGACGTCGTTGGAGCAGGCTATTAAGCATAATGAAAGTAATTATCAAGAAGCCGCTTCACAATTAGCAGGAACACAGCAACAACAAGCGCAGTTGGCTGCGGAGTTAGCGAGTGAACTCGCCAGTGTTGAGCTCATCAACGCAGATTTTTTAGCCGCAGAAGCAGCATTAGCCGTGGCATTAACCGCGCAAGAGCAAGCCGTGACCGAATTACAGCTTAGCCAACAACAGCGTACGGCTTGGCAGCAAAACTGGGATGCCTATCGTACAGAAACCGCACGTTATAACGAGCAACAGGAAGTGCAACGGGTTAAAACAGTGCAATTAGAGAATCAAACGCGCTTGTTGCAGATTCGAATGGATAAATTGCAAGCCGAACGCGATGCGTTATCGACCGAGCAATTGCATAGTGATATTGCCGCCTTAGATGAAGGTATTGAGTTTTTAGAGACACAGCGCGAGGGCTTGCAGCAACGCTTGGAGGCCTTACATACACAGAGTGCAAGCCATCGTCATCGTATTAAACATGATCATGATAGCTTGCATCAGCACCGCGCAGCATTGCACACTATTAATGGTCAATTGACGGCATTAAGTTTATTGCAGCAACACGCGATGGGTAAAGATAATCATGCCTTGCAAACGTGGTTAACGGGTGCTGGCTTAGCGCACAATCCACGTTTAGCCGAATTATTAGACGTAGAATCGCCGTGGGAAATGGCGGTTGAAGTGGTTTTACATCAGTATCTTGAAGCGGTGTGTATCGATGATTTACGACAAGTAAGCGATACCATCGAGCAATTAGTTGAGCATTCCTTAGTTTTGTTGATGCCAGCAACTACGCGTCCAGCGACTGTGTTAACTGAAGCTGGAGGGCTAAGTTTAGCTGATAAAGTGCGTGCGCCAGAACCAGTACGACAATGGTTAGCTAAGGTGCGCTGTGCTGAGTCGGTATCCAGCGCATGGCAAGTACTGGCCCAGTTAACCGCCGAGGAATCAGTCATTACACCAGATGGCACGTGGTTAAATGCGCATTGGCTGAAAATAAGTCGGGCAAAGGATCATAAAACTGGCGTGTTACAACGTGAAAAACAAGTGCGTGAGTTGAAAGAACAGCATGAAGTTGTATTGATGCAGATTGACGGCTTAACCGAGGCAATTGATGACGCAGAAAGTGCGTTAAAAATAGCTGAAGCAGAACGTGAGCAGGTGCAGCAGCAATATAATCGCTTAGGCTCTGAGTTAGCACAAAAGACCACTCAGTTTAGCGTGCAATCGGCAAAAATGGAGCAACAACAACGGCGCTGGGAACAAATCAGCGCAGAGCTTGAAGAGATTGTCGAGGAGTTGACGGAACACAACGATACCTTAGCACGGGCGCGGTGGCTGGTAATTGAGGCCAGCGAAAAGCTCGCCGAACAACAGCAGCAAAAAGTGTATTTAGAGGTTCAACAAGAACAAATGCAATTAAGCGTGCAGCAAGCAGAGCTGGCCGTAGAAAACTGTCGTCAGCAAGTCAATCAGGGGCACGCTGCGTGTGCAAATTTACATGCCTTAGAGCACGCCACCAGCAAACAGATTTCTCGATTGCGCACCCAAGTAAGTCATGCAGAAGAACAGCTTTCGTTATTACAACTGCGTATGCAGCAAAGTATGGCACCTTTAGCAGAAGAAAAAATGGCGCTTATTGCGGTTGTCCAACAAAAAAGTGAGGTGGAAACCCTATTAAAAACGCAGCGTGAACAGCAGCAGTTGAGTGAGCAACAACTTGCTGAGCAGCAAGAAGAACAGGTACGTTTGCAACGTGAATTAATTAGTCGTAAAGATGCCTTAGATGCGTTGCGTTTTGAATGGCAAGAAGCCAAAGTGCGTCAACAAACGATTAATGAACAGTTAAAAGAAATTAATGCCGAACCTGACTCTGTATTAAGTACATTACCCAAAAATGCTGAAGATGCGGTATGGAAAAAAAATATTGAACAGCTTACTGAGCAAATAGAGCGCTTAGGCGCGATAAATTTAACGGCAATCGATGATTATCAAGCACAAAGTGAACGGATGAAGTTTTTAAATGATCAGCATGCTGATTTACTTTTGGCATTGGCGACCTTAGATCAGGCAATTACTAAAATTGATAAAGAAAGCAGGTTACGTTTTAAAGAAACATTCGATAAAATAAACAGCGGTTTGCAGGAAAAGTTTCCTAAACTATTTGGTGGTGGACAAGCCTATTTAACGCTTACTCAGGACGAAAAAACATCGAATATGCACACAGTGGCTGGGCAGCAAGTTTTGGGTGCGGGACAAGATAGTCAGGAGCAATCATGCGCAGAGCCTGGTGTGACAATTATTGCGCGTCCTCCAGGCAAAAAAAATAGTTCTATTCACTTACTTTCTGGAGGTGAAAAAGCCTTGACTGCGGTAGCACTGGTATTTTCAATTTTTGAATTAAATCCAGCCCCTTTTTGTTTATTAGACGAAGTGGACGCACCTTTAGATGACGCTAATGTTGAGCGATTTTCAAAGATGGTTGAAGAAATGTCAGCCACTGTGCAATTTTTATATATTTCACATAACAAGGTTACAATGGAAATAGCAAAACAGTTAGCAGGCGTAACTATGAAAGAACCTGGAGTCTCTCGTATGGTTGCAGTTGATATTGAAGAAGCAGTTAGTCTGGCGGAAATATAATGGATAAAGAACTTTTAAGAGTAGTCATCATTGCAGTTGGGTTATTAGTGATCGTTGGAATGCTAGGCTGGCATTTTTTTAAAAATAAAAATTTACTTGGCTCGGCTAGTTTCTTTTCAGCTCAGCGTCCTGATGATGACGACGATGATGATAATAATAATGAAGAGGAAGAGGATGATGCCGCGCAGGATAACGATAAACTGAGTGCTAAAAAAGAGGCCGAAATAGCTGAGCCTATTGTTCAGCATGATCTTGGTGAGCCACAAAACGCAGTGGCATCGGGTACGCATAATCATGACGATGATGACTTAGAAGAACCCGTGCCTCGTTTTGTTGCACCTGAAATTATTCAATTTAGCGTTGTTGCAAAAACGCCAGAAGGCTTTAATGGAATGGATTTACGTCATGCCTTTTTAATTGCTCACATGGAGTATGGCAAATTAAAAATCTATGAACGTATTGATGAAAACCGTATGGTAGATTTTGGTGCTGCTTGTCTAGTTGAGCCCGGTACATTTCCAGAGACTGATTTGGATTTATTCTTTTGTCCTGGGGTGGTCTTTTTTATGCAACCAGGCATTTTGGACGATGCGCAAAAAGTCTTTAATGATTTCTTAGAAGCCGTTAATTTAGTGGCGTTTGAATTAGACGGGAATATTATCGATCATGAAAGAAAGCCCTTAACCAACGCGACCATCATGTTGTTAAAACAAAGCATATAAATGTCTTTCTAGGCAGTGATTTTAACCAACATAGATGTTAGTTAAATAACTGTAGGTGCAACAAGTTCGTACAGTGTGCTGACGTTGTTTTATGCCTATTTCTAAGTAAGGTCAGATCATATCCTAATTTCATTTCAAGACCTCAACCCAGCAACGTGTTGGGTTGAGGTCTGTTTCTATTCGCGAATTTTCCAGCAGGTGTAGCCGTCATGTCTAACCAGCCTTGTAAACAGCATTATGAGTCTTTGCTTGCCTTACTTAATCGTTGGGATCATGCCTATTATGTGCTTGATAACCCTGAGGTGTCGGATGCCGAGTACGATGCGGTTTGGCAAGAGGTCTGTGCCTTAGAGGCGCAGCATCCAGCATGGGTAACGCCAACTTCACCCACACAACGCGTTGGCGGTAAAGCTATCGACAGCTTTCAAAAAATTGAACATCGCCTCAAAATGCTCTCTTTAGCCAATGCCTTTTCATTATCCGAAACCTGTCAATTTTTTGCCCGCGCCGCCCAAGAATTAGACCAAATAAGTGCTACGCTGGAGTTAGTTAGCGAGCCTAAATTAGATGGCTTAGCCATTAGTATTGCCTATCAAAATGGTGTATTAGCCTACGCGGTCACTAGAGGTGATGGAGAAGTGGGCGAGGACGTCACGCACAATATTAAAACCATTAAATCAGTGCCTTTACGCTTACTCACGTCCACACCTCCAGAAATAATTGAGGTACGTGGTGAGGTATTTATGCCTAAAGCTGCTTTCGCAATGTTAAATGCGCAGGCTGAAGACACCGCGACAAGGCGTTTTGTTAATCCAAGAAATGCCGCTGCGGGCACTATTCGTCAAATGGATCCCAGTATTGCTGCCACGCGTGCCTTGCAGTTTATTCCGTATGGTTTAGGTGCGTATCAAGGCACTAAAGTCTTTACGAAACACTCTGACATCATTGCTTACTTAACGACCTTGGGTTTTAAAGCTAATCCTTATAGTCAAACCTTGTTAGCCAGCCTTGAGGCATTAACGGACAATTATCATTTTATGGCTGAGGTGCGCGACAGCTTGCCTATGGAAATTGATGGCATTGTTTATAAAATTGACGATTTAGCGCAGCAAATCACGTTAGGATTTAATGCACGCACGCCAAAATGGGCGGTGGCAAGAAAATTTCCCGCACAATTGCAACACACTCGCTTAGACGCCGTTGATTTTCAAGTGGGGCGCACTGGCGTCATCACGCCTGTTGCACGCTTAACCCCCGTATTTGTTGCTGGCGTTACTGTTAGCAGTGCAAGCTTACATAATATGGATGAAATTGAACGTTTAGGAGTGTGTCTTGGCGATGAGGTTGAAATTCAGCGCGCTGGTGATGTTATTCCAAAAATTGTGCGGGTGGTCAAGCATGGTCAATCAAGGCAGTTGATTTGTATGCCAACGCATTGCCCAGTCTGTAATGCTGTCATTGAACGTAGTGCGGGGCAAGCGGCTTATCGATGTTCAGGAGGGTTACGTTGTGCAGCACAAGCGGTTGAGCATATTATTCATTACGCCTCGCGAAAATGCATGAATATCAATCATTTGGGAAGTAAGCTGGTGGAAACTTTACATGCTCAGGGGGTGTTGTCCACTATTGCAGATATTTACAGCTTATCAGTCAATGATATTGCTGAGTTAGAGGGGTATGGAGAAAAAAGTGCCCAAAATGTGATTGCAGCAATTAATGCCTCAAAAGCTACGCGTTTAGCCACGTTTATTAGTGCTTTGGGTATTCCTGAAATTGGTGAAGAAAGCGCCAAAACCTTAGCGCATTATTTTAAAAATTTGACTGCCTTACGACAAGCCAGTGCCGAGGATATTCTGCAAGTACCTGACATCGGCCCTATTATGGCAAGACATTGTGTTGCATTTTTTGCCAATGCCAATAATCAAACGATTATTCAACTCATTCTTAATGCTGGCGTGCATTGGGTGGATGAAGCAACAGAACATTCAGTAGAAAAAATCTTAGCAGGACAAACTTGGGTTATCACTGGTACCTTGTCACGGCCACGTAATGACGTAAAAATGGTGTTAGAAAGCTTGGGTGCAAAAGTGGCGGGTTCAGTGTCTAAAAAAACGCATTGCGTACTCGCTGGTGAAGATGCAGGCTCTAAATTGGCAAAAGCGCACGAATTGGCCGTCAGTATCATCGACGACGCAACCTTTATGCACGAGTTTGACGCGTTTTTTAATTCGGCTGTCAAAAAATAACCTGAGCCACTCATAATAAATTAATGACTACATTTAAAAAAAATCGTTTAACTCACCATGCTTTTTCGATTGCGCCCATGTTGGATTGGACGGATAGGCATTGTCGTTTTTTTCATCGCTTACTATCAAAGCAGGCCTTGTTGTATACCGAAATGGTCACGACAGGCGCATTAATCCATGGCGATCACCAGCGTTTTTTAAATTACCACCCTACTGAGCATCCTTTGGTTTTGCAGTTAGGGGGAAGTCATCCACGGGAGCTGGCAGCGTGTTGCAAGATGGCTGAAGACTATGGCTACGATGAGGTTAATTTAAATTTAGGTTGCCCAAGTGATCGTGTACAAAACGGACGTTTTGGCGCATGTTTAATGGCAGAGCCTGAGTTAGTCGCAACATGTATTGCGGCGATGATTAGTGCGACAGCATTGCCAATTACCGCAAAATGTCGAATTGGTATTGATGAGCGTGATTCCTATCCAGAGTTACATTATTTTATTGATACCTTGGCTAAAGCAGGCTGTTGTACTTTTGTTATTCATGCGCGTAAAGCCTGGCTAAGTGGCTTATCACCTAAGCAAAATCGTGAAGTGCCGCCGTTACGTTATGACATTGTCTATCAACTTAAAAATGATTTTCCCGCGTTACAATTTATTTTAAATGGCGGTATTACTGATTTAGCTCAGGTAGATTCATTATTAACGCAGCTTGATGGCGTCATGATGGGTCGTGAAGCGTATCAAAATCCTTATGTATTAGCCACCGTTGATCAGCAAGTGTTTGGCACGCAAACGCCTGTGCCAACTCGCGAAGAAATTATTATGCAGTTGCTGCCTTATGTATGTGAACAACTGAGTCAAGGTGTTCGATTGAATAGCGTGACACGCCATGTTTTAGGATTGTTTCATGGTCAGCCAGGTGCGCGTGCTTGGCGTCGATACTTGAGTGAACATGCCTGTAAATCAGGTGCAGATGAAGCCGTGTTGTTGAAGGCATTAAGTTTTACCCAATGTGCAGTCAGCTGAAACAGAAGCCATTAAGCTTAGTAACAACGTCTTATTATGCAGCGACTTAAGTTTGTTATGCTGCTCTTTAGCTTATACTGTTAGTCTAGTTTTTTAACATTTATTACACTATCACCATGACCGATCAAGAATTAAAAGAACTCGTTGCTAGCTTAGCCATTAATCATCAAAAAATGTCTGAAGATTCAGTCCTTGCGCGTAAAGAAATTGACAAGGTTATTAAAGAATTAAGCAAACAAATTGGTGGTATTGCTAATAAATTTGGTAGCTTTACTGAAGGTCTAGCCTTACCTTCGATGACCAAAATACTGACTGAACAATTTGGTATGACCAC
>CAJAQT010000142.1 GCA_903944165.1 uncultured Methylococcaceae bacterium
CAATGGTCAACACCGTGCGCACTGCATACAGTGACTTTTGCGACGCTCATCGCGACTATCTACACCTTATGCCAAGCAATAATTTTGCCGGCGTTATCAAAAACAAACGCACCTTAATCAGCATTCAAGATGCCCTCGATACCGAACTGGCACGTCTAAAAATTGAAGCCCATACCATCATTGACGACATAACCTTAAAAATGAGCTGGTTTAACGATAACTGCAAAGACTATTTATTTTTATTTAGCGATATTAAAGACTTAGTGACTGCATCAGAAACTGTCTTTAAATTTACCGCAGAAAAAAGAATCTATGATTATCAACAACAACAGGCAAAAGAACAGGAAGAAAAAGAGCGTAAACGCTTAGCCCTGTTAGCCGAACAAGAAGCCGCGCAAGCCAGTGTCAAGCTTACTGAAGCAGTGGATATAGCACCTGAAGCAACACGTCAACATGACACCGCTGTAATAAAAACTGACGAGCCAAGTCAAGTAGTGAGCCTTCACACTGCGCAAGCGGACACCGTTAAATATCAACCAAAACGCCCCACCGATGCAGACATTATAGACTGCGTAAGCAGCCATTTTAACGTTGACTTCAACACCGCGTTGAAATGGCTTAGCCAAATAACAATGGCGGCTTGATTAACCCACAGCCCTGGTTTGCTAACGCAAACCCGGCTTACAGATTTTTTTATACGTCACCTCACGACACTTCACGCCACACCACCACACACCACTACACAACACGACACAGCACGACACAACACGACAGCCCAATAAGCCTGATAGCCATTTTAATAAGTGGCTATTGGGGTTATGTAAATAACTAACAACACATCAATAACTTATAGGACACAAGCTATGAAAAATGCACTCATCAAATTAACATCCGTATCGCCTTATTCTCAAAGTCGATTTCATGCCACAACTAAAAATGAAAAAGAATTGCATGAAGACTATGAGTCGCGAACATGGATGGAAAAAGGCTGGTATGACGAAAAAGGATTTATGCAAATACCGCCAATGGCTATCGCAAATTCAATTAAGGAAGCTGCAAAATACTTGTCAATCCAAATACCAGGCAAAGGCAAAAGCACTTACACAAAACACTTTGAAGCGGGCATTTTGATTAATGATTTACTCACGTTACCCGTCACTCGAGATACGGTTAGAAAAAACTCAGTGTATGCCAATTCAGACGGCGTAAAAGGAAGCGGGAAACGCGTGATGCGGTTTTTCCCAACGTGCGACAAATGGAGTGGAGAAATAACCGTTCACATAATGGATGACATTATTACGCGCCCAGTGTTTGAACAAGTGATTTACACCGCTGGCAGTTTAATCGGGATTGGTCAATTTAGACCACGTAACGGCGGATATTTTGGCAGATATAACGCAGAAATAATCGAGTGGCAGGATATTTAAATAGGTATTAACAACACGACACAACACACCACCACACTTCACATCACATCACGACACTACACGACACGACATTTTTTTTACACAAAAACATACAGGAAACTATTTTATGTCAGCATTATTTTTACCCTCCAGCGACACTTTATCATTACGCGAATACTTAAAAGACATTGCGCCTGATACCCAATTATCATGGCTTCAAATTGAAGCAGATACAGGAATAACAATGAACACAACCGGAAAACAGCGGTTTAGGTCAGCCTGTAAATCTGAAAAGATTGAATATTCGTCACTATGCAAATACGGCGTAGTAATAGCGGGACCGCAATCTGGAGCAACCATCATTACCGGAAAGGCACATGCCGCAAAACGCTCAATAGAGCGTTGTCACAAAAGCTATCACATTATTGCTGAACATCATATCGCGGCAATGAGTGAGTTAGATCAGAGAAAAGTAGTAATGATTGGCTCTGTTTTTGCAGCGATGCACCAAGCGAGCACGCGCATTAAACAAATTAGCAAAAATGAAGAGATAAAGCCTTTTATTCCAGCTATATCCTAAGTCAAAAAAAACGTCTTGGAGAATATAAAATGAAAAAATTAACTAATAATCAAGTAGTCGCAAAATATATTTTAGGCAACGTGCCAAAAGGCAATGTACTGGCGTGTGAAAGATGTAATAGCGCAGCCCCTTATAAAATTGGCGAGATAGACGTGAATGGAAAAACCATAGCATCTGTTCCATCAACTTTACACGGCGGTTCTTTACCAAGCAGTAAATTGATAGCAGCCTAACGCCATGTTAAGCCGCGTAGCAGAGTCTGCTTGAGCGTCGTGTTAGGCGTGGGGTAACAATAAAAATTGAATGGCTAAAATAGCCACAACAAAAAACAGGTCTGAGTTGAATGACGGGTTATTAAGACATGAAAACCAATTACTGTATGGAATGCAGATATAGACAATTTGATATGACATCAGAAAGCAGCTTACTAAGTTGTGGCAAAGGTCATAAACCAAGATTTTATTTGCCAAAAATAGGCAATCCATATTTTAGCAATTGGGGGTGGAAAAGAAAATGTAACGACTTTGAAATAGGAAGGGATGTGTATTTATTTGTACGGCCTAACGCTTGATTAAGGTGGCGGCTACAAAGTTTTAAACAAAACGGTGAGCGTGTGCCGCTCACCTTGAATTAAATGTTAGGCGGATAAATGAAAATTACCATAGAAATAAGCGACATCAACGAATTGATAAAATTACGAGACTGGCTTAATACAATGCCGGAAATTGAAGATAAACCAAGATTCGACTTAACTCAATCAATAGGTATCTTTGAATTTACTGTTAGGACTAAAAACTGCTTGCTTGCCGAAAACATTGAAACAGTAGGCGATTTAATAAAGTGGAGCAGGGTTGAGCTTTTAAAAACTCCGAACATTGGAAAAAAGTCGTTGTTAGAAATAATTGATGCCCTTTCTAGTTATGGGTTGTCTTTAAGGGGCGATAGTGTGCCTAACGCTAATTAGACCGCCTAAATGACGCAAAACATTGCGTCAATTTGACGTCTAATTATTTTATTACCACATAAAAGACATATAAAACAAAACCATAGGTTGCTTAATAGCATCCTAAACAACCAACGAAGCCCGTCTAACCAGCGGGCTTTTTTTATGCCCAAAGGAAAGTATGACAACTTTTAGTCAAATATTAAGCAACAGCACAGATGAGCAATTGCTTTTATTAAGTGAAGACCTAACCTATATCAGCCTTGCAGTAAGTATCGGCGGCTCTTACCGCGAACTGTTAAAAAAACGTAGACAAACAGCAAAAGGCGGCATAAAAATTATTTATGCAGCTTTATACAAATCCAAAGCGAGTGAGCAGTCAGTCATTGCAGACAAATTACTAAGTTTTGCTGAGTTAATTAAACAAAAAAAGGAGACATTATGA
>CAJAQT010000143.1 GCA_903944165.1 uncultured Methylococcaceae bacterium
ACTCTGATTAGTTAAATTATCATGAGCAGAAAGACCACTGTCGGTGGCTTCGGTTAATGCTATGCTTGGCGCTACAGTGCTGGTATCTTCTTGTATATCAGTAACGTTTACACTAATGGCTTGTTGTGTGTCACCGCCAAACCCATCACTTACTTGGACAATAACGTCATACGTATTATTTGCCTCAGCATCGGTAGGCTGCTCATAATCTGGGGCTTGAAGAAAACGCAACTGTCCTGAAGCTGTATCGATGGAAAATAACGCTTGATCACTCCCCCCTGCCAAGCTGTAGCTTAAACTGTCATTTATATTAGGATCACTGGCAGCAATGATAGCAACGTCTGCTTGATTTTCCGTAGCACTGTAAGATACGGCTTCTGCACTTGCTAAAAGAAATTCAGGAGCTAAATTAACAGCGAATTCGGTTACAGTTAAGCTGACCGATTTACTAGACGTTAAGCCGCCATTGTCTGTAACGTTCACGTCAAAATTGTAAGTGTCTTTTACCTTGAAATCAGCGCTAGCATTAAGCGTGACTTCACCTGTTACTGCGTTAATCGTAACTAATTCAGCATCAGCACCTGTCAGGCTGAAGGTTAAGACAGCCCCCACATCGACATCTGTTGCTTGGGCATGGTAAATGGGCGTGACGGTGTCTGTTCCGGTAACAAACACGCCAAAATCACCTGAGCTCATTACTGGGGCTTCATTGACATCAAGAACAACTAAGCTAATGGCTTGCGCAACCTGTAATGGCTCACCCTCTCCAGCTAAGGCATTGTCTGTAACCACCACATTAAAATCATAACTGGCTTGCACTTCATAATTGGCTGTTGCAGAAAAGACGACCGCGCCCGTGCTTGAATCAATGCTAAACAACGCGGCATCTTGCCCCGTTAAACTGTAGGTTAAAACACTGTCTACATCAGGATCAATTGCCATCGAATTGATAACCACCACACCTGTTTCTGCATTTTCAACAAGCCCAATAACTTCGGTTGTTAGTGTAGGCGCTTCATTAACATTAACGATGGTTACTGTTACGTCTTGAGCACTGCTTAAGGGAGGTTCACCACTGTCGGTGACTTCAATACTAAATTGATAACTTGTTTGGCGTTCATAATCAGCCGAGACAGTTAAGCTCACCACACCTGACAAAGAATTTATGCTAAAAAATTCAGCGTCTTTACCAGTTAAGGCATACGTTAATATTGTAAAGGCATTGGGATCAATAGCTTTTGCTGTGTAAACCACCTGTGCTGTGTCAGTATTTTCTAAACTACTCACCTCAGTTTCAGACGTAAGTTGCGGCGCTAAATTGTGTTGCACCACAGTTAATAACACGTCATGACTGGTCTGTAGATAAGGCTCTTGACCATTTAAGCCATTATCTGTTGCGACAACGGTAAAGGTGTAACTGGCTTTTTCAGAGAAATTTGCAGGATTGATTAAGCGAACTTCGCCGGTGCTGGAATCAATCGTTAGATAATCCTTATCAACACCATCAAGACCGTAGCTTAGCTGGCTATTGGCCTCGACATCGTTGGCTGCGGCGATGAACACCACAGCACTTACTGCGGCACCTTCGTCAACAACGGCAAGGCCGCCTGAAACAAATTCTGGCGCATCGTTGACCGCAGTAATCGTTATTGAAAATTGCTGTTCGGCACTTTGATCAACGCCGCCATTTTCTGTACCACCATCATCCTGTAATTTAACGGTGACAATGGCCGTGCCAGTGGCATTAGCGGCTGCGGTATAGCTTAACTTGCCGGTACTGTCTAAGCTGGGTTGCTCGCTAAATAATTCAGGTTTATCTACGCTCAGACTAAAGCTTATAGCTTGTTCTGCTTCATTGCTTGCCCCTGAACTCAGTGCAAATGCATTATTTTCAACAACCTGAAGCCCTGCATCTTCAACACTACTGAGTTCTGCAATAACACTAAAACTGGGCGCATCATTGACCGCAGTAATCTGCACATTTACCGTAACTAAATTTGAGCCTAATTGACCTGCAATGGCTTGATAAACAAAGCTGTCTTCACCGTTAAAATCAGCGTCTGGCGTATACACAAAGGCACCGGTGCTGTCTAAAGCAAGATGTCCAAAGCTGGGTTGTTTGGCAATTATCGCGGTTAAAACCTCACCTAAGGGACTGCTATCATTAACCAAAACCCCATCGGTTGCCGTGACTGTTAAGCTGCCATCTTCCTGCACACGATAACTATCCGTTGCCGCAACAGGCGAATTTTGATTAGCGATAATGGTGACGGTCAGTGCTGCGGTACTGGTTACGCCCGCACTATCCTGCATGGTGTAAATGAATTGCTCAGTTACGCTTTGCTCGCCTGTTAAGGCATTGACTACTGCATTCGTGGTGTCGACTTGATAAACATACGCGCCGTCCGCAGTGAAGACCACACTGCCATACTGCCCTAACACCGCGTCCCCGACTACGCCACCGTTTATTGCTGTTATGACTTTAGTATCATGAGTATCAACATCCGTGTCGTTATCAAGCACATTGCCGACGGTAATATTATTGGTTTGTGCGGTATCGTCTGCGGCATTGGGCGCGTCGTTACTGCCATGAATAACTAAGCTTAAGGTAGCTTGTGTGGTTTGTTTAAAACGATCGGTAATTTGATAACTAAATATTTCTGTTAACTGCTCGCCGTCATTAAGGGCTTGTACGCTTACATTTGTATTGTCAAGTTGATACTGATATGCACCCTCTTCTGTCAGTGTTAACGTTCCATACAGACCACTTACAGCAATGCTTCTGGAGACGTTACTGGCTTGATCATCTAAACGTTCACCTACTTGTATTTTGGTGATCTTAATCTCTAGGCCGGTATCTGCGCTGCCGTCAGTTAACAGATTACCCAAAGGATTTGTGCCATTGCTTGCGGCACCTTGTTCAATGACCTCCCCTTGGTCGGCCTGAGCAACAGGCAAGGGAGTTTCTTCTTTAAGTTGTTGCTCAATTTCATCAACGACACGATTAAACACCACCGATTGCTGCACCATGTCTTGCTGTGCGGCAGCTTGCTGAGCTTGAGCTTGTACTTGCTGGGTTTTAGCAACTTGCTCAGATTCAGCTTTTTTTTCGTCAGCGGCGTCAGCTTCTGCTGCTTTTTGCTGCTCTTGTTTAGCCGACTCTTGGGCTTTTTGCTGTTCTGCTGAGGCTTTTGAGGTATCGCCCGCTTGCTGTGCCTGTCCCATTAACGCCGTTAAACTCACTGGCGCAGGCGCAGGCGCTGGGGCAGCAGCAGCTTGAGCGGTTGCTGCGGCTTTGTCAATTGGCGCCACTTTTTGCTCGGCAGCTTTGGCTTCAGTAGTTTTGCCTTCTGCTGCACCCGCTGCTTTATCAACGGCTGACTCAACACTGTTACCTGCTTCTAAGGCAGTACTTAAAGCCGCTTGAAAGGCTTCTGATGAGGCTAATTCGGCGATATTGTCAAGCTGTCCCGCAATATCAGGATTAGCCGCTAACGCGTCGGCCACTGCGGCTATATTTTCACCTGAGGCTAACGCATTAAGAAGATCTGCTTCAGGGCTACTTTGTTGAACCTCAGCCATTAACGCCGTAGCGGCGGCAACTTCCGCAGTGGCCTGTGTTAATGCTTCGGTGACGGAAGCACCTGGTGTCTCGGCCATGGCCGCCACCACATTTTCTAACACCGCAGGGTTTTCACTGACAGCAGTTAAGTTTTCACCCGACGCTAAGGCATTCAACATGTCCGCTTGTGGATTAGCTTCGGTTGATTGCACTTGAGCGGCGAGCTGCTCAACGGCCGCTGTTTTGGTTTCAGCATCAGACATCGCCGCTTTAAGATCGGTGCCTTCAGCTAAGGCTGTGCTTAAAGTTTCTTGAAATTGTTCTGCCACCTCGCCCGAAGCCGCCGCTGCGCCACCTACTGAAGACACCACCTCAGCGACATTAGCACCCGAGGCTAGCGCTTGCATCATTTCTGCCTGTGGCGAAGCCGCTGCCTGAGCTTCTGCTTGCACAACCGTACTCACTAATTGTGCAGACGCCTGTTGAGCACTGTCTACGGTTGCAGAAACATCTGCTGCACCCTCTGCTATTGAAGAATTTATTGAGGCTTCAAAATTTTGTGTCATTGCGTCTGCTTGTGCAGCAGACAAACCATCTGTGCTAGGTGCTAAGGCTTCAATCTTTTCTGAAACATTTTCGCCAGAAGCCATCGCGCTCATCAGGCTGTTGGACTCAGTGACAACTGAAGATTCTGCGGCACTTAGGGCGGTACTTTCTACGGTGGCTTGCGCAATAGCTTCAGTTGGATTGCTGCCACTTGCAAGTGCCTCTTGAAACGCGGGAGTTTGCGCAACAGTGTCTGGTAACGCAGAAATAGCTGTTTCTAATTGTGCAGGGCTTGATAAGGAATTCGTTAAGGCGTTTTCTGCCGACACGGGGACACTCGTGCTTGCTTGCGCAACCGCCATTGCTTGTGAGCTAACTTGGGCTTGCGCCATTGCCGTCTCAACTGAATGGCCTTCACTTAAACTGCTTACTAAACTGGTAGAGACCTCAGCAGTTGAATCTGATGACAAGGTGCTTAACGCTTCATTGACTTGCTGACCACTTGATAAAGTCGACAGTAATTGATCTTGACTTGATACAGGAACTTGCAGCGACGCTTGCACAGCAACGTTTACATCCTGAGCAGCCTTAGCTTCGGTAAACGCTTCAGCTAAGGGCGTGCCTTGTGAAAGTGCGCTCTCTAAGGCGTGCGCAAACTCAGCCGCATCGACGCTTCCATTAGTCGTATCTGGAAGGACTGCGTCTAAATTTTCGCCCGTAGCAAGGGCTATTTCTAATTCAGTTTGCTTGTCCATTTTTGCCTAATAAAATATGATCATTATCAATGAGCTTGGTGGTAGCTTTAGATAATGAATAGGAATAGCTTTAATAAAGCGCACCATAATTACTGCTTTATTTGTTTCAGTAAACTATGCTTAGACTATTTAATGAGCTAATTTTATCCATAATTTAACAAAAATATAATCGTATTTTTTATGCTACTATTTTATAACAATAGTGGCTGTACAATTGCTTATATTTATTTATGTAAGCGTTTTTTATAATTGCATTGTACAGTTTGTATACTACTCGCTATCTTACCTATTCTTTTCTTTTTAACCCTTTTAATTCCTTACTTTGCCATGCGTGTTTTTATTTTTTTACTTATTTTAGTGTGTTTTTCTTTATCAATACTTGCCAATGAGAGCGCTGAACCTGAAGCGGGTCCACAATACGTTGAAATTGGACCTAAAATTATTGTCAACTTAGCCAATCCACAACATTTAATGCAAATTAATCCTCAATTGCTTGTTGATGGCGAAGCAGGCGCTTTAGTTAAAAAAAATCTACCCGCCTTAAAGAATGCCTTGATTATGCTTTACAGTGGCAGAGACGCTGAAGAACTTTCAGACCCTACCCAAAAAGAAGCACTACGCGCCGAAACGCATGAGACCATCATTAAAACGCTTGAAAATTATGGGGAAACTAAAGACGTAAAAGAAGTTTTTTTCTCTGATTTTAGAATTAATTAGCTTAACAAATGAGTTAAGCTGCTATTTGGATTTTCGTGCACAACTGATTGACAGCGTAAGCTAAGTTACATTGCATAAAAAAAGCAACGTTCACGTGCATGAACGTTGCTTTTTTATCTTTATTCATTCGTTTATTTTTTTTCGCTTGCTAATGCGTCAACTAATTCTTTTGCTGGCAGATAACCTGGATAAATGTTGCCTTTTTCCGTCACTATCATGGGCGTGCCTTTAACACCAAAATCTTCGCCTAATTGCATGTGTGCATCAACTGGATTTTCACAGGTTTTATTAGGTATTTTTTGATCTTTCTTTGCCTCTGTTAAGGCTTTGTTGCGATCTGCTGAACACCAAACCGAAACCGCCTTATCATAAGAAGCCGAGCCTTTGCCTGCACGCGGGAAGAATAAATAATTAATGGTAATACCTTCTGCTAAATATTGATCTATTTCTGAATGCAGCTTACGACAATAGCCACAATCAATATCTGTGAATATATACGCTGAATATTTTTTAATTTTTGGGGTAAAAATAATCATATTATCTTTACCCAATTTATCTAATGCTGCTAAGCGCACTGAAGCTAATTTTTGTTCGGTTAAATCGGTGCGTGTTTTAATATCAACTAATCGACCTTGCAGTAAATACTTACCCTCTTCAGAGACATAAAAAATAGTGGCGCCTACTGACACTTCGTACAAGCCTCTGATTTCTGATGGCTTAATGGTGTCGATGGTGAATTCTGGTAATGATTGACTTAATGCTTGTCTTACTGCATTTTCATCTGCATGTGCTGTAGACAAAGTAACCGTGCAGAGCACTAAAGCGGCTAAATAAATTAATTTTTTCATATCGTTCTCATTGTTGAAGTTATGATGATTCGTTAGTGAAACAATCGCTGCACATCTAAAAACATTGCCAAGGTCATTAAGGTAATCAGTAAAGCGATACCTGCCTGTTGAAAGATCAGCTGAATTTTTTCTGAAACAGGACTGCCTTTAATGCCTTCTATGGTAAAAAACAACAGATGCCCACCATCTAACACAGGAATAGGCAGTAAATTTAAGACCCCTAAGCTGACACTGACTAAGCCCATAAATCTTAAAAACTGCGTTACGCCTAAGTTGGCTGACTGACCTGCATATTGAGCAATGCTAATCGGCCCACTTAAATTTTCTACTGACGCTTGCCCTATAAACATCTTCCCCATCATTTTTACCGTTGCCCAAGAGTATTGGAACGTCATGGAAAATGCAGCAGGAATGGCTTCAATAGGGGGCATTGAATACGTTGCGGTCATGGCTGCTTTGACTTCATCGGGTACATATACTGCTGCACCAATTTTACCTTCTGTGCCCGTATCAGAGGTAACCGCCTGTGGAATGATCACCTTAGGCAACTGCACGCCATCACGCTCAATTAGTATCGCTATGGATTTAGCAGGATTTTGCCTAACAATAGTCACCCACTCTTGCCACGCGTTAAGTGCTTTTTCGTTAGCACGCAGCACAATGTCACCTGCCTGCAAGCCAGCGGCTAATGCAGCACTATTTGGCAAAACCTGCCCGATTACTGGCTTTAATTTTGGTGTCCAAGGTTTAAATCCTAAATGCTGAGATAAATTTTCTGGCTGCTCAATATCTTCTTGCGCTAAGACTAATGTCCTTTCTTGGGTAAGATTATCGACGGTATTTACCGTTAATTTTATTGTTTGCGTGCCATTTATTGCCAAATTAACAATACTATTGATGACTTCATTCCATGTGGGGGTTTTTTTATCATTAATCAATAAGATTTCATCGCCTTCAACAAAACCAGCTTGTGCCACCAAAGAGTTTGGCTCTGGCTGATCAAGTACGGGCTTAATACCTGTTTCACCAATAACTAACACACTCCAAAATAAGATAAATGCTAATGCCAAATTAAATAATGGCCCTGCGGCAACAATGGCCATTTTTGCCCATACCGATTGACGATTAAACGCATAAGGCAGGTCTTCTGGGGACACGCTTGCCTCGCGTTCGTCAACCATTTTGACATAGCCACCTAAGGGAATGGCAGAGATAACGAACTCTGTGCTGTCGGTTGTTTTCTGATATGACCATAACACATGCCCAAAACCAATTGAAAACTTCAGAACTTTTACGCCTACTTTTCTTGCCACCCAAAAATGACCAAACTCATGAATTGAGACCAAAACGCCAATAGTGATAATGAAGAAAAAAAGCGTGTGCACTATTTCCATTAAGGGTTGCTCTCTTCAATTAAGCGCTTGGCAATGTTTCTTGCATCGTGATCAACCTCTAAAATAATCGCTATAGTCGATGCGGAACGGACTATAAATTGCTGCATGGTCTGCTCGATAATGCGTGCAATATCGGTAAATCGTAACTGTCTTGTTAAAAAAGCATCCACAGCAATTTCATTAGCAGCATTTAATACGGTAGGCATGATGCCACCTGCACGAATTGCATCATAGGCTAAGCGTAAGCAAGGAAATCTATCAAAGTCTGGCGCTTCAAAATCCATACGTTTAACCGCGAAAATATCAAGAGGCTCTGCACCTGAGTCAAAACGGTCAGGGAGCGCTAAGGAATGAGCAATGGGAATACGCATGTCTGGATTGCCCATTTGTGCCAAGACACTGCCGTCAACATAATCAACCATTGAATGAATAACACTTTGTGGATGAATAACAATTTGAATCTGTTCTGGCTGCATGTTAAATAACAAACAGGCTTCTATCATTTCTAAGCCTTTGTTCATCATGGTGGCTGAATCTACCGAAATCTTTCTGCCCATGACCCAATTAGGGTGTGCGATTGCCTGCTCAGGTGTCACTTTAGGTAAATCTTCTAAAGGCGTGGTGCGGAAGGGGCCACCTGATGCGGTGAGTAGAATTTTTCTGACTATTTTTTCATGAGCACCTGTTTTGTAACCAGCTGGCATACATTGAAAAATCGCATTATGTTCGCTATCAATAGGTAACAATTGCGCACCTGACTGGGCAATTGTTTGCATAAAAATATCACCTGACATCACTAATGCTTCTTTATTGGCTAACAATACATTTTTGCCTGCACGAGCGGCAGCTAAACAGGGCAATAAGCCTGCTGCGCCCACAATTGCAGCCATCACAGTATGCACCTGCGGCAATTCTGCAACCTGCGCTAAGGCTTCTGCTCCAGATAATACCTGAGTTGTTAACGCTGCATTTTGGGCAATTAAATCCTGTAACGCGTGCGCTTTGTTACTATCAACCATCACTGCAAATTCTGGTTGATGCATGAGGCATTGTTCGTATAGGCCACTAACATTGCTGTTTGCCGTTAATGCCACTACTTTATATTTATCTGGATGCCTTGCAACGACATCTAGTGTATTAACACCAATTGAGCCAGTGGCTCCTAATATACAAATGCCTTTTATGTTCATTCAACGGCTCGTCTAATTAAAAATATACCTGCATAAAAAAAGGGCACAGCGGCAATCATGCTATCAATTCTATCTAAAATTCCGCCATGTCCTGGCAAGATTGAGCCACTATCTTTCACTCCACACTGACGCTTTACAACACTAAAAAATAAATCACCATAAATTGAGATGAGTACCGTTAGCGCAGACAATAAAATAAAATCAAAGGCGGTTTCGTATTGGATAACACCGTACTCAATATTGGATGCATATTTAATTTTTAAATAAATATTAAGCAGTACCGCACAGACTACGCTTGCAATTAAAGCACCATACATGCCTTGAACACTTTTTCCTGGACTAATTTCAGGCGACAATTTAACTGCCCCCCATTTTTTGCCCACAAAATACGCTGCAATATCGGCAATCCAAATGAGCAACAATAAATACATGGTCATTTCTACGCCATAAAAAGCTCTTAAACGCGATAAAAACATCCACGTTGCGAGCAATACAAACCAACCTATTGCTAATTTGTAAGCTATTTTTAACTCTAATTTTAATGCTTGCTCGGGTGCTTTTCTGATAATTAACATCACCATTATCCAAAATAACACCGGGGGAAATACTAAATATTCTAAAGCACCTGAATACGTGCGCACATCTGTCCAATCAAAGGATAGTGCGATTAATTCTAAAAATTGAGTCCAATAATGAATGCCTAGCATAGGCAAGACCAACGCCACTAAAAATAAAATTTTTCGTGGCAATGTTGTGATTCCTGCTAACTGGCTCCATTCCCATCCCGCTAAGAGGGTGACACACGCCATTAACATTGAAAAGTATTCAATAGGTAATTGAAAAACCGCGACTATAATTAGGACGGCTAAGATGGATGCAGTAATGATTCTTTGTAATAACATTTGTATAGAAAATGAAATGATGTAATAAATGACGTTTACGTTTTATACTTTTTCTTTTTTACTTAAGCCGCCAAAACGTCGCTCTCGATTTTTAAAATCATCGATAGCCGTTTTTAATACTTCTTGATTAAAATCTGGCCATAACGTGGGCGTAAAATAAAATTCTGTGTAAGCCAACTGCCAAAGTAAGAAGTTACTAATGCGCTGCTCCCCACCCGTACGAATAAATAAATCAGGTTCTGGCAATGAACTAATAGACAGGTGCTGCTGAATTAATTCGTGATTTATTGGTGCCTGAATATCCAACTCACCTGCCGCCATCTTCGTAATAATTTTCTGAACTGCCTGCGTAATGTCCCATTTGCCACCATAATTTACGGCAATCACTAAATGTAAAGCCGTGTTATGTTGCGTTTGTTGTTCAGCTGCTTGCATTTTAGCCTGCAACGCCTTAGATAAAGCAGTGCGATCGCCAATAAAATGTAAACGGATATTATTGCGGTCTAACCTATTTATTTCCTGTTGTAACGTTAACATAAATAAGGCCATGAGCAAGGCTACTTCGTCTGGTGGACGGCGCCAATTTTCACTACTGAAGGCAAACAAGCTTAAAACTTTGATTTGTTGCTGCGCACAATACTCAACAATCTTTCTAACGACTTTAACACCAGCCTGGTGCCCTAGTGCGCGTGGCAAAAATCGTTTCTCAGCCCAACGGCCATTGCCATCCATAATAATGGCAATGTGCTTAGGCATAACGACTTCATTTGCATCCATCATGAGCTTGCCTTTATATAGATAATAAATCAGCCTCTTTAGCTTCTAATAATTTCTCTATTTCTTTAATGTATTGATCTGTCAATTTTTGAACCTTGTCTTCCCCTGCTCGCGCATCATCTTCGGAGATCAGCTTTTCTTTTAATTTTTTGCTAATCTCTGTATTTGCATCTCGACGAATATTACGAATTGCCACACGTCCATTTTCTGCTTCGTGCTTAACAATTTTAACTAAGCTACGACGCCTCTCTTCAGTTAATAATGGTAAGGGTACGCGAATAACCATGCCATTTGTTGAGGGATTTAAGCCTAAATCTGATTTCATAATTGCTTTTTCAATCGTTTGCACCATGTTTTTTTCCCACGGTGTTACGGTTAAGGTGCGCGCATCTTCTACAGCAATATTAGCCACTTTTGACAACGCCGTATCTGTTCCGTAATAAGAGACGTTAATTTGCTCTAGCAAACTTGGGTGCGCGCGACCTGTACGTATCTTTGAAAGCTCATGCTTTAATGAGTCAATAGATTTTGTCATGCGCGTTGCTGTATTTTGTTGAATATCATTCATCTTCATTTTTCCTTATTGAATAAGAGACCCGATGTCTTCGCCCATCATTAATCGCATAATTGCCCCTTGCTCAAAAATATTCATTACTCGCATAGGCATATTATTTTCTTTACATAACACAAGTGCGGTTGTGTCCATTACATTTAAACGCTGATCCAAGGCTTCGTCGTAGCTTAGTCTAGAATAAAACTGTGCATTTTTATCTTTTTCAGGATCAGCAGAATAAACTCCTTTAACTTTAGTTGCCTTAATCATCAGTTGGGCATTAATTTCAATTGCTCTAAGACTTGCGGCTGAATCGGTGGTAAAAAAAGGATTGCCTGTGCCTGCGGCAAAAATAACGACTCGACCTTTTTCTAAATGCCGTATCGCTTTACGTCGAATATAATCTTCGCAGACTTGATTTATTTTTAACGCAGACATAACACGCACTGGCTGCTGATAGCTTTCAATTGCATCTTGCATGGCTAAGGCATTAATGACTGTTGCCAACATCCCCATTTGATCGCCCGTTACACGATCTAAGCCCTGTGACGCTTTCTCTGCGCCTCTTAAAATATTGCCTCCACCAATGACCAAACCAACTTGCACTCCGCAATCGCATAATTCCTTTATTTCCATTGCGAGCCGACTAACAATCTTACTGTCAATGCTGCCTCCAACATCGCTCATTAAGGCTTCGCCGCTTAACTTAAGTAAAATTCTCTGGCAAATTAATTTGGTCATAGTATCAACGGCACTCTTTGTAAATAACGGAAAAGGGTTACATGAATGTTAGCAAAACAGGGTTAACTTCCTCTTACTTGCGCCATGACTTCTTCGGCAAAATTTTCTTCTTTCTTTTCAATTCCTTCACCAACTTCAAAACGACTAAAACGAATGATCTGATTACCTTTTGACGCGGCTAGTTTACCAACCGTTACTTTATCATCTTTAATAAAGGGCTGTCCTACCAGTGTAACTTCAGCAAGGAATTTGCTTACTCTACCCAACACCATTTTCTCAATAATCTCTGCTGGTTTACCGCTTTCAGCAGCCTGCGCTGCAAAAATTTCTTTTTCTTTTTCAATAAGCTCAGGCGCAACCTCTGCTTCAGAAACACAAATTGGCTTGCTGGCGGCAATATGCATTGCAATGTCTTTACCCAAATCACTATCTGCTACGGCAAGCTCAACGATCACGCCTATTTTGCTGCCATGTAAGTAACACGCGGTACCACCTTCGGGGGTGTGGTATTTTTCAAAACGTCTGATAGTAATATTTTCACCTAATTTTGAAATTAAGCCACGACGCATTTCATCAACAGTAACCCCACCTTCTAACGGCATCGCTAATAATTGCTCTTCTGTGTCAATGTGTGCATTTAACAAGGCGGTTGCGACACTGTTTACAAAACCAACAAAATCATCTGCTTTTGCCACAAAATCAGTTTCGCAGTTAATATCAACGATGGCGACGGCTTTTGAATCTGGACTTACTTGCACACCGATAATGCCTTCAGCCGCAATGCGACCTGATTTTTTATCTGCTTTAGCCAAGCCAGCTTTACGCATATTTTCGATGGCCAATTCCATATCACCTTCAGCTTCTACTAATGCTTTTTTGCACTCCATCATGCCTGAACCCGTTCTTTCCCGTAATTCCTTAACCATACTGGCACTAATTGTCATACTCATTACTGTTATCCTCGTCTGTTTTCTGAAAATGTTAATGCTATAAAAACGCCCCCATAAGGAGGCGTTTTTGTTTTATCTCTATGATATTTTAAGAATATGCATTGTAGCTAATAACTATGACTAGACTTAGCCTTCAATTATTTCGGCACTTTCTTCAATAAAATCTTCTTCGCCTGTTTTTGCAGACAAGCCTAACGTTGCTGCTTTTGCTTCAAGCACCACCGTTGAGACACTTTCGCAATAAAGCTTTACTGCACGGATTGAGTCATCGTTTCCAGGAATGATGTAATCAACACGGTCAGGTGAGTTATTTGAATCAACAATCCCAACAACAGGAATGCCTAGTGTTTTGGCTTCACTGATGGCATTTTTTTCGTACCCAACATCCAAAATGAAAATAACATCAGGCACGCCTTTCATATCTTTTATTCCGCCTAGGCTACGCTCTAATTTTTCAAGCTCACGCTCCATACCTAACGCTTCTTTTTTTGCGAAACGTTGATATAAGGTGCCATCAAGCTTCATTGCCTCAAGCTCTTTAAGACGATTAATTGATTTTTTGATGGTTTTAAAGTTTGTTAACATGCCACCTAACCAACGGTGATTTACATACGGCATGCCACAACGCAAGGCCTCTTCAGCAACCACTTTTCGTGCTGATTTTTTAGTCCCTACAAATAAAATAGTGCCTTTATTTGCAGACATTTGACTAAGATAATTCATCGCATCATTAAACATTGGAAGCGTTTTTTCCAAATCAATAATATGGATTTTATTACGTGAACCAAAAAGGTAGGTTGCCATTTTTGGATTCCAATAACGTGTTTGGTGTCCAAAATGAACACCGGCTTCTAACATTTGACGCATTGACACTGCTGCCATTAACTTCTCCTAAGATTATAACGGATATTATCCGATGGGTTACGCCTCCACTTACCCCGATTGGAAACTGATAATCACTGTCAGCACCCTACCAAACGTGACGGTAAATGTGAGTATTGGTGTAAAAATGAACTTAGCTTTATACCATACAGCCTTTTTTTTTACAACACGCCCAACTCTGTTAAACTCTTGCAATGAATGGTATTCTTTAATTTTAAGCATACTTACCACCCCCTTAAAACCTTCGCAAACCAACGATACAAGCTATGAGCGTAATCATTAAAACTGAACCAGAAATTGAAAAAATGCGTATTG
>CAJAQT010000144.1 GCA_903944165.1 uncultured Methylococcaceae bacterium
CAGTAGAATAAATCTGCGTGACGTCAATGTCACCCGCTAAGGCACTGGCGACGGCCGTGCTGTTGCCACCAAACCACCCCCAAGTGACCACCGAGCCATCGGCGCGTAAGGCGGCAAAGGCAGACCCAGTAGAATAAATCTGCGTGACGTCAAGCTCACCCGCTAAGGCACGGGCGACGGCAGTGCTGTCGCCACCATTACCACTATTCCCCCAAGTGACCACCGAGCCATCGGTTTTAATCACCGCAAAGGCAGAGCTATTTCGAACCTCCCCCTGCGAACGTCCAGGGTATAACAGTGTATTCGGTGTAACAGTAAGCGTGTAATGCACAGACATAAAACCTCCAAAGGCAATAAGGCTGCGCATTAACCAGTAATGATCACAGCAAAAAATAAAAAAGAATAAGCACGATTATAAGGGTTTTTATCAGCAATTCTTATCACTATCGTAAAAAATACGGCGTCCAATTGCTTTAGCTCTTGGTTAACAAGGCTAAAGCCTGTTTAGGAAGTCTATGCTTACACGTAAAACACAATGCGCCGCGCCCACGTCAATACTTTCACAGTATTTTGTGTTAATTTTTTAGTGCATTTTTTAGTGCATTGGCAAAGGCACTGTCAACAACAGGCTGCGTTTTATTAGTTTTTTTGTGTTGCGGCGTAGCGACTGCCTTTACAGCGTTTACTTCTTTTACTGGACGGCTTGCTTGGTCATTTTTATCAACATACGTTTTCATTGATAACGCAATGCGTTTACGAGGAATATCAACTTCGACAACCCTAACCCGTACCACATCGCCTGTTTTAACAATGCTTCTAGGGTCGTTCGTAAAGGTATCTGAGAGCTGTGAAATATGAATTAAGCCATCTTGATGAACGCCAATGTCCACAAACGCACCAAAATTTGCAACGTTGGTCACTACGCCTGTTAACAGCATATCTGGGACTAAATCAGTAATCTTTTCAATACCCTCTTTAAATTCAATGCTTTTAAATTCTGGGCGTGGATCGCGCCCTGGCTTTTCTAATTCTTGCAAAATATCCGTTACGGTAGGCAGACCAAATTCAGTATTGGTGTAATGTTCGGGCGTTAACGAGCGTAAAAAAGCCGGCTGCCCCAATAATTCAGTAATCGACTTACCCGTGTCTTGACTAATTGCTTCCACTAAACGATACGCTTCAGGATGCACGGCACTTGCATCTAAAGGATTATCGCCATGACTAATACGCAAAAAACCGGCGGCTTGTTGATAGGCTTTGTCGCCTAATCTGGGGACTTTTTTTAATTGATTACGATTTTTAAACGGACCATGTTCATTACGAAAATTAACAATATTTTCGCTCACACTGGCGCTTAAACCTGAGACTCGCTTTAATAAAGAAACCGAGGCCATATTAACCTCCACACCCACGGCGTTTACACAGTCTTCAACAACGCTATCTAAGCCACGCGCAAGCTGGGCTTGATTGATGTCATGTTGATACTGCCCCACACCAATTGCTTTGGGATCAATTTTTACCAATTCTGCCAACGGGTCTTGTAAGCGTCTGGCAATGGACACCGCGCCTCGTAACGAGACATCTAATTCTGGAAATTCTTTAGCTGCCAATTCTGAGGCAGAATATACCGACGCGCCCGCTTCTGACACCACCATTTTATTGAAACGTAAGTCTGGGTGACGCTTGCTAAGATCAGTCACTAATTGATCGGTTTCGCGTGAGGCGGTGCCGTTGCCAATGCTAATTAAATTAATTTGATAGGTTTCAATGTATCCCGCCAACCGTGCAATTGATTCATCCCATTGCTTTCGTGGTGGATGGGGATAAATGGTGTCTGTGGCAAGCACTTTACCCGTGGTATCTACAATTGCTAATTTAACACCGGTACGAATACCAGGATCTAAGCCCATGGTTGTTTTTGCGCCAGCAGGTGCTGCCAGCAGTAAATCACGCAAGTTTTTAGCAAACACAACAATGGCTTCGTGTTCGGCTGCTTCACGCAAACGATTTTTTAAATCAAGATCGATACGGGTAAATAATTTAATTTTCCAGGCATATTTTGCAGTTTCAGCCAACCACAGATTGGCAGGCCGCTGATCGGTAATCGATAAATGTTTACAGACAGTTTGAATACAGTAGGCATGACCTTGCGTTGCTTCTGCACTGGGTGTTAGTTCTAAGGACAATACGTTTTCGTTACGACCACGAAATAAGGCAAGTGCGCGATGTGAGGGGATTTTAGCTAGGGCTTCGTGGTAAGCAAAATAATCTTTAAATTTTTCTGCCTGAGTAATTTTATCTGCCAAAACGGTGGCATGCAGCACGCCATGCTGCCAGGTATATTCTCGTAAATCACTTAATAAGCCGGCATGTTCAGCCAACATTTCCATTAAAATTTGTCGCGCACCTTCTAAGGCTTCGGCAATATCGCTAATCCCTAGTTCGGGGTTAATAAAATCATGAGCGCATTGTTCAGGCACTAGGCTACGGTCGGCAAGCAAGGCTTCGGTTAAAGGGGCTAGCCCCGCTTCTCTGGCAAGCTGTGCTTTGGTGCGTCGCTTGGGCTTATAAGGTAAATATAAATCTTCTAGCAGGGTTTTAGTTTCCGCTGCATTAAGGGCATCGGCTAATTCTGGGGTTAATTTTTCTTGTGCAGCAATGCTGGCTAAAATACTGGTACGTCGTTCATTTAGTTCTCGTAAATACCCTAAACGCTCTTCCAAAAAACGTAATTGTGTGTCGTCTAATCCTCCCGTAATCTCTTTTCGATAACGAGCGATAAAGGGCACCGTGGCACCGTCGTCTAATAAGCTCACTGTGGCACTTACTTGTTTAGCAGAAACAGCCAACTCATTGGCAATACGATCAATAATGTCCATGTAGTATTTTTAAGTTAAAAAGAAAGAAGCGCATATTTTACCAGTTAACCAGGTAATGTATTAGCTTCTGACGGCTTAACCAGCACTTCTCATTAAGACCTTCAACGTAAATTAAGTGTGCATAGCTTTGTAGGGTGGATAAGCGATAGCGCATCCACCGCTTGCAGTGTGTGGTGGATGCGCTATCGCTTATCCACCCTACCTTAACCAGGGTTTAGATATAAGATATTGAATAATAATCTAATATGCTTATCACCTCAGCCTATTGCCTGACACTTTCTCTTTAATAATAACGGCTAATTAGGGCGCTATGTTGAAAAAAACGATAACTTGCAGTGTGTGCATAGCTTTGTAGGGTGGATAAGCAATAGCGCATCCACCGCTTGCAGTGTGTGGTGAATGCGCTATCGCTTATCACCTCAGCCTGTTGCCTGATACTTTCTCTTTAATAATAACGGTTAATTAGGGCGCCATGTTGAAAAAAACGATAACTTACAGTGTGTGCATA
>CAJAQT010000145.1 GCA_903944165.1 uncultured Methylococcaceae bacterium
AATTTTAAATGTAGCTTTGATAGTCAATCTGCTAGTTCATTTGCTAGAGAAGATGTTGTGTTGGTAAGTGAATATCTCTTTGATTACATAAATTATTTACATAAATTATTTTCACGCGCAAAAGTAATTGTTGTTTTTCCTTCTGGATATTACGGTAAAAATTTTAAAGAAAATCTGGATTTAAGTTTTAGAATAAAAATTATTGCTAATTTAAAACAACGCATTGAAAATCAAGCTGCAACTAAACAAATTTCTTATGATGTCTTGTTTCAATCACCATTCACCTCTGAAAAATATATGTGCGATAGCCCGTGGCATGCGAATGAAGCTGGTCGATTATGGAGAACAAATAATCTGTTGATGTATTTAAAAGGTTCAAAAATGAAAATCGATTGAATATAGTAGTTCTTGTAAATTTTATGATGCAAGGTTTTTTGAACGACGCTCTTTTTCTAGCATCCTTATTGATAATGGCTTAGGAGCGTTGTTAATGGGAACTTCTGGAATGGCTGATAATGAAGACCCTATCCACATAAACCAAATTAAGGTGGCGCATTCGGATTCTCGTTATTGGCAGCGTGGCGATTTATTGATTTCAAGTCGTCATTTAAGTACCTTATTTTTATATCGGCCTTCAACCAATAAAATACTCTGGCATCAAACAGGGCCATGGATGAATCAACATTCGGTGGATTTCGTGGATGCACAGCGTATTTCAGTGTTTAGTAATAATGTGGTGTCTGGCGTGCCTAAGAAAGAGCATGCCTTTTTAACACCTAAGGATCTTAATCGGGTGTATGTTTTTGATTTTGAAACCAAGCAAGTTTCTCAGCCTTATGAAGCCTTATTGGCAGCGGCTAAACCAATTACGCTAACCGAAGGGCGAGCGCAGCTTCTACCGGATGGTGGCTTATTTATTGAAGAAACAAACTATGGTCGCCACCTTCGTTTTACCAAAGATAAATTACTGTGGTCGCGAGTTAATGATTATGATGAAAAACGAATTGGTATGGTGTCGTGGAGTCGTTATCTGACTGCCGAAGAAGCACGGGAACCCTTAAAAGCATTAGCAGCACAACGGTGTAATTAATTGTCCATTCGTTTTAGCGGTGTTGTTTTACGCGAGGTAAATATGTGTAACATAAGTTGCTTACGTGTTATAGCTACCCACTGAACACGGGACAGCAAACGGTTAAGCCTAGCTTGTGTCCCGTCTTAAGTTGGTAGCCCGTGTTATCAATAGCCGTTTTAAGCTGTGGCAAAATGACACAGCGGCAATTTGCCACATTTTATAAGCACTTAACAGGGGATATGATGATTGCACTTATCAAATTACCTCCTAAAGGGATAAGTTTTTTTTACGGTTAATGGCTTGCCATTAGCCGTTTTTTTTTGGTACTTTGTTTGCTTTATGCTATTAAGCTAAGCGTATTAAGTTGTCAGTGATGTGTCACTAGAATTAGTTATTAGGGCTTATTTTGCTGTAGAATGAGGGCTTAGCATGTCCTTCGATTCATGATTTGTTACGCTACTTACTGATACCCCCTATGCTTCGTCGACTATTTTTAATTTGTTTACCCTCACTCAGTACTTCTGTAAGTTTTGCCAATCCTCCGGTCTGGTCATGTCAGCAGAATAACAAAACAAATGACTGGGTGTGTGGTGACGGCGCGTCAATACAATCGGTTACATTAGCCACTCAAGCTCTCGCCACATTGTCTACAGACGCGACATCATTAGTCCCTACAATTAACCCAAATCCTAAGGTATTACCGCCAGTTGCAGACACCAGCACTAACAACACCGCTACTGCCACACCTGCTGAGCCTAAGGCAGAGGTGCGCTCACCGCCTGCCTTTCCCGATACAGATCCTGAAATTGATGTGACTAACACTGGATGGCAATTATTTACGCCGTCGTTTAGCACCTCGCAAGAACATATTTTTACATTATTAAATGAGCAGTTTGCGCACGATCCATGGGGCAGTTGTTTGTCACCTAAAGGCACGCAACGCAGCTGGACACCTTATAATAAAGAACTGCGCAATAAAGCTTCTTTAGAAGTTAAATCTAATTATTCTGAAATTTTTGATAATGAAATTGGCGTGTATTCTGGACAAGTTGAAATGCATCGTGCTGATCAACATGCTAAAGCCAATCATGCAAATTATGACACTATTGCCCAAACTTTAAGCTTACAAGGGAATGTCTATTACAGCGAGGATGAGCTGGCTTTACACAGTGAATCCGCGCAGTTAAAACTGGCTTCTGATCAAGCTAAAATTCGTGAAACCTTGTTTATCTATCCTGCTGCACCGTTGCGCGGTCGGGCTAAAGCTATTTTTCGTGATAATAAATATTTATCGCATTATCGGGAGGTGAGTTATACCAGTTGTAAACCTGGCAACCAAGATTGGGTATTGCATGCAGGCGAGCTAAAACTTAATAAGCAAACTGGTAAGGGTTCTGCCAAAAACACCTGGCTTGAGTTTAAAGGCGTGCCAGTATTTTATTCTCCATATATGGCGTTTCCTATTGATAATCGTCGTTTATCTGGATTTTTATCGCCCTCTTTTGGTAACACCAGCAATGGTGGATTTACTACATCAACACCCTATTATTGGAATTTAGCACCAAATTACGATGCCGTATTAAACCCACGCTATTTCACCAAACGAGGCATCTTATTGACGGGCGATTTACGTTATTTAAGCCAACAATCTCATGGTTTGGCAAGTATTGAATACATGCCTGATGATGACCTTAAACACACTGATCGTTATTTAGCGTCGTTAACTCATACCACTCAGTTCTCGCAGCATATTCAGGCCAATTTAGATGTCAATCAAGTGTCAGATAAAGGTTATTTTACTGAACTAGGGAATGCCTTAAGTTATCCAAATTTTAGCTTTCTTAAAAGTCAGGCAGATGTTAATTATCTCAATGAAGGTGTGGATTTCACTGCCCGCGTAGAAAGTTATCAAACCATTGACCCTACCTTAAGTAGCGCACAAATTCCGTATCGTCGTTTACCACAAATAAATTTAACGGTAAGTCGTTCGTTGACTAACCAAATTATGCCTATTGATGCTACGCTGCAAACAGAGTCAGTGTATTTTCAACATGATGATTTAGTCAATGGGCAACGGTTTACTATCAAACCTTCGTTGAGTTTGCCTTTACAAACTAGCAGCGCATATTTAACGCCAAAGGCCTCAGTACACTATACGCAGTATTTGCTTAATAGCCCCAGCTCGGGTTTAGCTACTGATGTGTCCAGAGTTTTGCCAAGCATCTCAGTAGATACCGGCACATTCTTTGAGCGTGATCTTAATCTAAGCAATAAACGTTTTTTACACACGATAGAACCACGATTATTTTATCTTTACATTCCAAAAACTGATCAAAGTCAAATTCCTATTTTTGATACTTCGATTTATGACTTTTGGTATAGCAGTATGTTTAGAGAAAATAGATTTAGTGGCTCAGATCGAATACAAGACGCCAATCAGGTGACGGCGGCCTTAAGCTCAAGCTTAATTGATCCAGTTACCGGCTTAGAGCGCTTAAAACTAAGCGTGGGTGAGATTTTTTATTTTCGTAATCGCGACGTGACCTTATGCGGAGATTATCTCTCAAGTTTATGCGCTCTCAGTCCAAAAGAGACGGCTACATCGTCACCGTTAGTTACGGAATTAAGCAGTCAACTCACTGACAAGATATCGATTGACACAGGTGTGCAATGGGATCCACACAGCAATGCTATCGTGCGTGGTAAGCTTGGTATGCATTATGTGGATCAAACAGGAAAAATTATTAATATGGGCTATTTATACCGACAAGAGCCTTTAATTCCAGAACAAACCAATGATATTACGCAAAGTGATTTTTCAGTGCGTTGGCCAATTTATGATAATTGGTATGCGGTCGGGCGTTGGCAGTATTCTTGGTTATATAATAAAACGCAAGATGGGTTTTTGGGTTTAGAAAAAGAAAATTGTTGTTGGCGTTTCCGTGTGATTGGAAGACGTTACTTAAGCAGTATCAACCAATTTACGGATGACCCCACACTGTTTAGTAATTCAGCCGAAGGAAATTTACTTACGGGTATTTTTTTCCAAATTGAATTAAAAGGCTTAACAGGTATTGGCGAGAAGCTAGATGCCTTTTTTGAAAAAAGTATATATGGGTATCGGAAACCAACAACATGATAAATGATAATGTGATAAAAAAAATGCTCATGGCACTATTGCTGTGCTGTGCCGTGCTTAGTTTTACGACAACTGCCGAAGTATTAGATCGTATGGTGGCCGTGGTAGAAGATGATGTGATTTTAGAAAGCGAATTAAATCTTGAAGTTGCTACAATTCTTCAACGCATGCAAGCAAGTAAGGCACAATTACCGCCAGAAGCTATGTTGCGTAAGCAAGTCCTTGAAAAATTAATTATGGATAAATTGCAACGCTTAATGGCAGAAAAAGCAGGCATTACCGTCAGCGAAGAAATGTTAACTACGTCAGCCCTTGAAATCGCTGAACGCAACCATTTAAGCTTGGAGCAATTTCGTGCTGAATTACAAAACCAAGGCATGTCCTACAAAGCGTTCTTAGATAATATGCGTAATGAAATTATCATTAATCAACTGCGCGGACGTGAATTAGGTGGACGTATTAAGGTAACAGATCGTGAAATTGATCATTATCTGGAAACCGAAGGTAAAGTGGGTAGTGAAGATATTCAGTATCGTTTAGGTCATATTTTAGTTGCGGTACGCGAAGGTGCTTCAGCAACGGATATTAAAAAAGCGCAAGAAAAAGTTAATCAAGTGCTTGAAAAATTGCGCGAAGGTCAAGATTTTGGCAAATTAGCAATGAGTTATTCAGATGATGCCAATGCTTTAAAAGGCGGAGATTTAGGCTGGCGAGCACTAAGAGATATTCCTTCTTTATTTAGTGAAGGCATTACGCGTATGCAAGCAGGACAGGTTGCTGATGCCATCAGAAGTCCCAGTGGTTTTCATATTATTAAAATGTTAGAAATCAAAGGTATTGATAGCCATACCATTACCAAAACAAAAGTGCGTCATATTTTAATCAAAACCAATGAATTAATTGATGATACTGAAGCCAGTAAACGCTTGCTAGAGTTAAAGAAACGCATTGAAGACGGTGATGATTTTGCCGCGTTAGCGCGTTCGCATTCAGATGACAAAGGCACGGCAATAAAAGGTGGGTCTTTAGATTGGGTAACACCGGGTGATTTAGTGAAACCCTTTGAAGAAGCTATGAATGGACTCAATATTGGGCAAATCAGTGCGCCAGTGCAAACACAATTTGGTTGGCATTTGATTCAAGTCAACGAACGAGAAAAGAAAGATAATAGTGTCGAGTATCGAAAAAATCAGGTGCGCGAAGCGATTCGAAAACGCAAAATTGAAGAAGAAACAGAGCTTTGGATGCGTCGATTACGTGATGAAGCGTATGTTGAGATTATCGAAAGTCGCGTTTAATTTATCCACGACAATGCCAGCGTTTGTCGTAATTACGTGTATCAAGAGCGAATGTCTTGAAAGTGATGTTCATGATACTAACCTGTGGTTTGATTATTTCTTTGATTTACTTTTTTAATGAACAACAGTCAACACAATGTTACTGAAAATATATCCTCTGAGGGGGAGTTAATTGCACAATTAGCAGACATAGTGGCTGCAAAGCTTGCAGATAATCACTATGATTTGCTAACTCGCTTAGTCACAACACTTAATATTGATTATTTAACCTGTGCCGCAGCGTTATTACACATGCTTGAACAGCAATCAGGTGTGTCGTGGGTAAATGAGCCAAACACCGCGCAAGACAATAGCGCTTTGCATGCTGATAAAAATGCTTCAGTGCATATTAAAATGGTTCGCTACCGCTTAGATATTGGTATGTATCATCAGGTGACAGTGGACGAAATAAAGCGCGTATTGATTGAAGAATCAGGTGTAGATAAAAATAATATTTCTAATATAGTTATTCGACATTTATACACACTGATTGAATTACCTGATGCCATGCCAATGGATATTTTTCATCATTTAAAAACGGTTGAAATTAATCAGCAAAAGTTAGATATCAGGCGCGTAAAAGTTAGAAATAAAAAACGTGGGTTTATGCCGCGTCGTAAAAAAACCATCTAGCCCAACAACACCTTCTGAAGATTAAAATATCAGTTAAAGGTAGTTATTTTCCGAGATGCTCGTGTGCGTCTTAATTATGCAGTAATTGTGTTAACCATGACTTTATGAATAAAACTATTAATTACATCGATACACCTGAAAAATTAGCCACGCTATGTCAGCAAATACGCAAGGAAACGTGGCTAGCTTTAGATACCGAATTTTTACGAGAAAAAACTTATTATCCTAAGTTTTGTTTACTGCAAATGGCAACGCCAGAGTGGGTGGTATGTGTTGATCCTTTGGTATTAACGGATCTTAGCGAACTATTTGAGGCTATTTATCGTCCTGATTTAATTAAAGTATTTCATTCATGCCGACAAGATTTAGAAATTTTCTATCAGATTACAGGCAAACTTCCTACACCTATATTTGATACTCAAGTGGCGGCACCTTTGCTGGGTTTTCAAGATAATCCAGGCTACGCCATGATGGTGTCAACCTTACTCAATATCAATTTAAATAAAGCCCATACTCGCGCAGATTGGAGTCAACGTCCGTTATCGCCTGAGCAAATAGAGTATGCCGCTGATGATGTTATTTATTTATGTCAGATTTATCAGCACGTAATCGCTAAATTAGCTGAATTAGGCCGTTCTACTTGGTTAGCCAATGATTTTTTAGAATTATCCAATCCAGAAATTTATCACGTCCATCCTGAGCACGCGTGGCTAAAAATTAAAGGAAAAAATAAACTAACAGGGCGACAATTATCTGTTATGCAAGCACTTGCTATGTGGCGTGAGACGCAAGCACAAGAAGAAAATCGTCCTAAAACGTGGCTATTGCGTGATGAAATGTTATTAGATATTGCTAAATTACAACCTGAAACACTCCCAGACTTAGCAAATATTCGCGGCATCGGTGAGCGTATTGTTAATCGACACGGCCGTGTTTTATGTCAACTGATTACCAACGCAAAGCAACGTTTGCCCATTCCTTTAAATGAAAAAGATCGTGCTTTTAAAAAGAATCAACAACAAGAAGCCATTGTAGATATTTTAACGGCGTGGGTGCGTATTAGAGCGGAAGAAAATGCACTTAATCCCAGTATTTTAGCAACACGTAAAGAGTTGGAAATATTGCTTATGGATGCGGATGAAAGCTGTCCGTTATTGCATGGTTGGCGTTACAGCATGGCAGGAAAAGAATTAGTAGGCTTACTGAGTGGCGAACTCGCATTAAGCATTCAGACGAACACTTTAAAAATTATTGCTGTGCAACAATAAGCTTAAATTTTGCTTTTTTTGGAAAGCTAGATTGTCGTCCTCTAGCACACTGTTTGTGCTGTGCTTGAAAAAAATTGATGCTTCACTAAGGCCTAAGTATCCCCTCCCTTTTTTTAAAAGTAGCCAAAAAGTATAAAGAAATTTGGCGGGCTTTATCTAAAAATTCTGTGAATTTCTCGTCCCAAAATAACGTGCACCAACAACGTCACGACCACTACAGCTTAATCGAGTGCGGGCAAAACTGCGTTAGTCAAGGGTCTACAGCAACGCTGAACATGGCTTGCACTATTGGTTTTATAGTGGATACTAAAAATAATCGCAAAAACGACTACTCGCGATTTTATAGAGATTTATTTGTTTTTTTGCCATAAAAAATGACACAGCAAGCACCGCTTGTCTGCACATATAAACGGGAGAATACCTACCATGAAACCAACATTACCACAGCTTATGCTCTTTACGGTGACCTTTGCACAAATGGCCTATGCAGAGGAAATGCCTACTCGCTATGCAGTGCAACAGAAAACATCATCTAATCAGTTTTGGTGGCCTGATCGATTAGATTTAAGCCCACTTCGTCAACACGCAGCTGAATCTAGCCCAATGGACAGCAAGTTTGATTATGCCAAAGAGTTTAACAAACTTGATCTCAAGGCGGTGAAGGCAGATATTGAAAAGTTGATGAAAACATCACAAGACTGGTGGCCAGCTGATTACGGACATTATGGGCCATTTTTTATTCGGATGGCTTGGCACAGTGCCGGAACCTATCGTGTTGCTGATGGGCGTGGTGGTGCGGGCGGTGGTCAGCAGCGTTTTGAAGCACTCAACAGTTGGCCTGATAATACTAACCTAGATAAAGCCCGTCGCTTGCTGTGGCCAGTTAAGAGCAAATACGGTAGTAAAATTTCTTGGGCAGATTTAATGGTGCTGACGGGTAATGTAGCGTTGGAATCGATGGGTTTCAAAACCTTTGGCTTTGCGGGCGGACGCACTGACGATTGGGAAGCAGATTTAGTATATTGGGGGCCTGAGAAAAAATGGCTCGCGGAAGGACGCTACCACGCTGATCGTAAACTAGACAAACCCCTTGCCGCTGTTCAGATGGGGCTTATCTATGTAAATCCTGAAGGGCCTAATGGCAATCATGACCCTTTGGCGGCGGCGAAAGATATTCGCGAAACCTTTGCTCGTATGGCGATGAATGATGAAGAAACACTCGCTTTAATCGCGGGTGGACATACTTTTGGTAAGGCACATGGCAATGGCGATCCCAGCAAATGTGTAGGGCCTGAACCCGCCGCAGCGGGAACGGAGGAACAGGGGTTAGGATGGAAAAATAAATGTGGCAAAGGTAATAGGGGAGACACCATTACAAGTGGCTTAGAAGGTGCTTGGAGTGCTAATCCAACACAGTGGACACACCAATATTTCAGCAACTTATTTGCTTACGAATGGGTTAAGACTAAAAGTCCTGCGGGGGCTACTCAGTGGATTCCAAAAGATAATGCTGCCGTAAACTTGGTGCCTGATGCGCACGATACCATCAAACGTCATCCGCCCATTATGTTTACCACAGACATTGCCCTGAGAGTTGATCCCAGTTACGAAAAAATTTCGAAACGATTTTTGGACAACCCAAAAGAATTTGAACTCAGCTTTGCAAAAGCATGGTTTAAACTTACCCATCGCGACATGGGACCCAGCACACGTTATTTAGGCAGTGATGTGCCTAAACAAGAACTTATTTGGCAGGACCCCATTCCTGCGGTAAATCATACATTAATCACGGCTAAGGATATTGACAAGCTTAAGCAAAAAATCCTTAACTCAGGTTTAACACGATCAGAGTTAATCCGTACTGCATGGGCTTCGGCAGCGTCGTTTCGTGGTACAGATATGCGCGGTGGCGCAAATGGCGCGCGTGTTCGCCTAGCACCTGCAAAGGCTTGGCCAGTCAATAATCCTAAAGAACTTGCCATGGTACTGGCACATTTAGAGGATATTCAGCAGGACTTCAACGGCACGCAGGCAAACGCGACAAGCGCTAAAAAAGTATCGTTGGCAGATGTAATTGTTTTAGGTGGTACAGCAGCCGTTGAGCAGGCAGCTAAAGCCGCTGGGTTGACTGTAAATGTTCCCTTTGTGCCAGGTCGCATGGACGCAACAGAAGCACAAACAGATGTAAATGCCTATGCTGTACTTGAGCCCCAAGCAGATGCCTTTCGTAATTATTACGCTGAAGGTAACTGGCTCTCACCAACGGAAGCACTCGTTGACAAAGCCAATATGCTAACACTGAGTGTCCCTGAAATGACTGTTCTGGTAGGCGGTATGCGTGTTTTAGGTGCCAATGCAGAAGCGTCCAACGCAGGAGTGTTAACCACTAAAGTGGGCGTTTTGAGCAATGATTTTTTCGTCAACTTGCTAGATATGTCCACGCAATGGCAGAAATCTAGCCGTACTGAAGGGCTTTATGAAGGCAGTGATCGAACAACCGGTGCGCTTAAATGGACAGCAACACCAGTTGACTTAATCTTTGGCTCGCACTCTGAGCTTCGAGCCATTGCGGAAGTGTATGCCGCGGCAGACGGTAAACAGAAATTTGTGACTGACTTTGTCAATGCGTGGGGAAAAGTGATGATGCTAGATCGCTTTGACCTTAAATAAAATGCCGCTCGTCGCATACACGACGAGCGGTTTTACCTAAGCCTCTCTCCATTAAGTTATTAAGCGGTAGCGCATCCACCACACACTGCAAGCGGTGGATGCGCTATCGCTTATCCACCCTACAACGCTCTGTACACTAACGTCTTTTCATGCTGTACACAGTCATAATAAGAATTAACGTGGAGTTCGATATATTTACAGGTGGATGCGCTATCGCTTATCCACCCTACAACGCTCTGTACACTAACGTCTTTTCATGCTGTACACAGTCATAATAAGAATTGCTGACAGCCATTACTTTCTGCACGTTGTCATCAAATCTGGATACAGTTAATCAATATGAATCACGTGCTATTGCACACTAAGTACAAAATCAATGTGGCAGACAGTTAGCACAACTCGTAGCCTATCTTCTGTAATGAAGCGACTGTTTTGCACACATTTAGGTTTGTTTATTCTGCTACAATAGCCCTTGTTTAAATCAATCTTCAACACAGTATTTTAAAAAAAATGCTTGCTGAATAGTTGATTTAACACTAAAACCCACTCAAGGGGCTTAGCTTCAAACCTCTTTTATTTTCTAAACTTTTACTATCAGCAGAACTCTCAGTGGATTTAAAACATATCAGAAATTTCTCTATTATTGCCCATATTGATCATGGCAAATCAACTTTGGCAGACCGTTTTATTCAAATGTGTGGAGGCTTGAGTGAACGCGAGATGTCGGCGCAAGTTCTTGATTCTATGGATATTGAGCGAGAGCGTGGGATTACTATCAAAGCTCAAAGTGTTACCTTGGATTTTAAAGCAAAAGATGGAGAAATCTATCAACTCAATTTTATCGATACTCCCGGTCATGTGGATTTTTCTTATGAAGTGTCACGTTCTTTAGCCGCATGTGAAGGTGCCTTATTGGTGGTTGATGCGGCACAAGGCGTGGAAGCGCAGAGTGTGGCAAATTGTTATACCGCAATTGAGCAGGGCTTAGAAGTCGTGCCAGTGTTAAATAAAATTGATTTACCCTCTGCAGAACCTGAACGCGTTCAATCTGAAATTGAAGAGGTGATTGGGATTCCTGCTGATGAAGCCTTAATGATTAGTGCTAAAACAGGGCTTGGGGTTTTAGATGTGTTAGAGCAATTGGTAATCAAAATTCCGCCGCCCGTTGGCAATCTTGAAGGTCCCTTGCAAGCACTGATTATTGATTCATGGTTTGATAGTTATTTGGGCGTAGTATCCTTAATTCGAGTTATGCATGGCAGTGTGCGACGTAAACAAAAAGTTACGATAATGTCGACAGGAAAATCTTTCATCGTAGAAAAAGTGGGGGTTTTCACCCCAAAACGTTTAGAAAAAGAATTACTCAATACGGGGGAAGTGGGTTTTTTAGTCGCGGGTATAAAAGATATTTTTGGCGCTCCTGTGGGGGATACCATCACGTGGACGGATCGTCCTGCGCTGCTGCCATTAACGGGTTTTCAACGTGTCCAACCACGTGTATTTGCTGGAATTTATCCAGTAAGTTCAGATAACTATGAAGATTTGCGTGAAGCCTTAAACAAACTAAATTTAAACGATGCCGCCTTACAGTTTGAACCAGAATCCTCGCAAGCCTTAGGGTTTGGTTTTCGCTGTGGGTTTTTAGGGATGTTGCACATGGAAATCGTTCAAGAGCGTTTGGAGCGTGAATACGATGTTGATTTAATTACCACAGCACCAACCGTTATTTATGAGGTAATTACCCATAACAACGACGTGTTAATGGTTGATAACCCTGCAAAACTTCCAGACATTAGCACGATAAAAGTTATTCGTGAGCCAATTATTCAAGCCAATATTTTGGTGCCAGAGACCTATTTAGGTAATGTCATCACCTTATGTATTGAAAAACGTGGCGTACAAAAAGACATGCAATTTGCGGGTCGACAAGTTTCTTTACGTTACGAAATGCCATTAAGTGAAGTCGTCTTAGATTTTTTTGATCGTTTAAAATCAGTGAGTCGTGGGTTTGCTTCGTTTGATTACGAATTTTTGCGTTTTCAAGAAGCAGATTTAGTTAAGCTGGATGTGTTAATCAATAATGACAAAGTTGATGCTTTATCAAGCATTGTTCATCGCGACATGAGCCAAAATCGTGGTCGTGATTTGGTTGAAAAAATGAAAGATTTAATTCCACGACAAATGTATGAAGTGGCTATTCAGGCCGCCATTGGTGCTAAAATTATTTCACGTTCAACAGTTAAAGCGATGCGTAAAAACGTGATTGCAAAATGTTATGGCGGCGATATTAGTCGTAAGAAAAAACTGCTAGAAAAACAAAAAGCAGGTAAAAAACGAATGAAACAGGTGGGAAATATCGAAATTCCACAAGAAGCATTTTTAGCTGTGTTACAGCTTAACAAAGAATAAATTTACTGTGTCAACACATGTAATTCAATTATCAACCATTACCAATAAAAAATTATGGATTTTGATTTCGCGTTTTTTTTATTTATCGCCACCGTTGTAACAGGCGTTGTTTGGGGAGGCTATTTAGTTTTTTTAAAAGCACAAGGAAAAGTATTTGACGAAGCAGAAGAGCCTTGGTTGGTTGAATATGCGCGATCATTTTTTCCCATTGTGTTAATTGTTTTACTGTTACGATCTTTTTTGGCAGAACCTTTTCGTATTCCATCAGGGTCAATGATGCCTACTTTACTGGTGGGGGATTTTATTTTAGTAAATAAATTTACCTACGGCATTCGGTTACCTGTGCTTAATAAAAAAATTCTGTCATTAAATGCGCCACAGCGCGGTGACATTGTTGTTTTTAGGTACCCAAAAGATCCCAGTGTTGATTATATTAAGCGCTTGATTGGTCTGCCAGGCGATAAAATCATATATCAAAATAAACGCTTATATGTTAACGACGTAGCTGTGAATTATGCGTCACTGGGAGTTTATCAAGGTGTAGGGCAAGGTCAAGATATGACTGGAGCTGAGCGTTTGAAAGAAAATCTAGTCGGAATTGAACACGATATTTTAGTTAGGCACGATGCGCTGTCAGCAGAAGGCGTTTATACCGTTCCTGAAGGCAGTTATTTCATGATGGGTGATAATCGTGATAACAGTAACGATGGGCGTTATTGGGGGTTTGTGCCAGAACAAAACTTAGTGGGTAAAGCATTTTTTATTTGGATGAGCTGGGATATGCAACATAACGGCATTGGTTTTGATCGTATCGGAACCAGCCTTCATTAAATGGCCACCACACTAATCAACAGCTAAGTTTGCTTAGTGATATAACGCTTAAACATAAAAAAACTTGTTGGCGCTACATGCGTTAACCAGTATTAGAAATTTCAGGGGGTAATCATTTAATAATGACATCAAAGCAAGGGTTAATGACAAGTAAATCGGAATTATTGTCTAAAAAATTGGGCTTAACATTTAATGATCCAAAGCTATTTATTGCAGCCTTAACGCATCGGAGCGCAAGTTCAAATAATAATGAGCGTTTAGAATTCTTGGGTGATTCAATCCTTGGATTTGTTATAGCGCAAAAATTATATGACGCATTTCCAGCCGCCAGCGAAGGCGCGTTAAGTCGTTTGCGTGCTAGTTTAGTTAACGAATCGACATTGGCAGAATTAGCCAGAAAATATCAATTGGGCGACGCCTTAGTGTTGGGTGCAGGCGAGTTAAAAAGTGGTGGATTTCGCCGTGACTCAATCTTATCTGACGCAATGGAGGCACTCATGGGGGCTTTATATAAAGATCAAGGCATCTTTGCGTGTCAAGAATGGATTGCTTTTTTATTTGCAGATAAATTGCAAAATTTATCGTTAACTAATGGCGAAAAAGATCCTAAAACACGTTTGCAAGAACTCATGCAAGCACAAAAAAAAGACTTGCCTGATTATGAATTAATAACCATGTCTGGACCCTCTCATGAACAAACCTTTAAAGTTAAATGCACCGTGACGATGATTGAAGACGTGAGTTATGGGCATGGTATTTCAAGAAAAAAAGCAGAACAGTCTGCAGCCGAGCAAATGCTTGTGTTGCTCTCAACTAAGGATACTCAATGAATTGTGGCTACGTCGCCTTAATTGGCCGACCTAATGTTGGTAAATCAACATTAATGAATCACTTGCTTAAACAAAAAATTAGCATTACTTCGCGTAAACCGCAAACAACGCGGCATCGTATCGTAGGTATTAATACCACGCCAGCAGGACAAGCTATTTATTTAGATACGCCTGGTATGCACGATAATCAATCACGCGCCTTAAATCGTCATTTAAATCGAACCGCAGAAACGACCTTATTGGGTGTCGATGTGATTGTTTGGATAATCGATGGTTTTTCTTGGCATATCTATGATGAAGTCATCTTTAAAAAGCTAGAGCAGGCAGGTTTGCCCGTGATTCTTGCAGTCAATAAAGTCGATAAAGTTAAAGATAAAGATGCTATTTTAAGTTTTTTTGATGCGGCACAGCACCGTTATCCCTTTGCACAGCTGATTCCAATTTCTGCCTTACGTGGCATCAACCTTGAAAAACTAGAAGAGCTTATTTTTGAGCTACTTCCTGAAAACCCGCTGATATTTCCTGAAGATCAAGTAACGGATCGTCCGCAACGGTTTTTAGCCGCCGAAATTGTTCGAGAAAAATTAACCCGTAGATTGGGTGCAGAATTACCCTATGAATTAACAGTTGAAATCGAGCGTTATGAAGAACTTGAAACAATCACCAAAATTTATGCCATTATTTGGGTAGAGCGTGATACGCAAAAAAATATTGTGATTGGTAAAGAAGGCGAAATGCTTAAAAAAGTAGGCACTGATGCCCGTCTTGATATTGAGCGCATGATTGGTCAAAAAGTCTTTATTCAGCTTTGGGTCAAGGTAAAAAGAGGCTGGTCTGATAATGAAAGGGCCTTGCAAAGCTTAGGATTTAATGACTGAACAACGGGTTTTTTTACAGCCTGCTTTTATCTTGCAGCGTAGAAATTATCGTGAAACCAGTGTGCTGTTGGACGTACTAACCCAAGATTTTGGCAGAATTCCTTTAGTCGCTAACGGGGTTAGAAAACTAAAATCTAACACCGCAGGAATATTGCAGCCGTTTCATTTGCTATCAATATCTTGGGCGGGTAGGGCAGAATTAAAAACCCTAACTCATGTTGAAATAGGTAATAACAGCCCTGTAGTCAATGGTCTGGCTGTCTATAGTGCCTTTTATATGAATGAATTACTCAGTCATTTTCTGCATCAATACGATCCACATCCAGATGTGTTTAACATCTATTACAAGTGCTTGTCGTGTTTAGCAAATTGCTCTTCACTTGAAAGCGTGTTACGTATTTTTGAATACCAATTGCTAATGCATACAGGTTATGGCTTAGCATTAGAATATGAAAATGAAGCAGAACAAGCCTTACAAACAACCAAAAGATACCGTTTTAGTAAAGAACAAGGGCTGCTAGAATCGGCGCATGGCAATATCAGTGGCGCCGCCTTGCACGCACTTAAAGAACAGCAATTAACCGAGGCGAGTGTGTTACTGGAAGTAAAGTTGTTTATGCGTTCAGTTATCGATAGTCATCTGCAAGGGCGCACCTTGAAAAGTCGTGAAGTAATTAAGCAAATTTATAAAAAGAGTACAAAATGAATAAATTAGATGTGTTATTAGGCGTTAATATCGATCATGTGGCCACTTTAAGGCAAGCTAGAAAAACCACTTACCCCAACGTACTTGACGCAGCATTATTAGCTGAACAGGCGGGTGCCGATGGTATTACCGCTCATTTACGAGAAGATCGTCGGCATATTCAAGAGCATGATATTTTTGCACTAAAAGAGCATATCGCAACCCGCCTGAATTTAGAAATGGCCGTCACTGAGAGCATGTTAGCCTTTGCCGATAAAGTACGACCACAGGCCTGTTGTTTAGTGCCAGAAAAACGCGAAGAACTGACTACTGAAGGTGGCTTAGATGTTATTTCTGGGGGTAGTACATTACACAGTGCCTGTGACTTTTTAGCGGACCTTGGCATTCAAGTATCACTGTTTATTGATCCTGATTTAGCACAAATTGATGCCGCACTAAAAGCTCGTGTGCCAGTGATTGAATTGCACACAGGGTGTTATGCAGAGGCCATCACTCCCCAACAACGCACGTTAGAATTAGCGCGCTTACAAACCGCAGCACGCTATGCACATGCAGCAGGGCTGCAAGTAAATGCAGGGCATGGCTTAAATATGCTCAATGTACAGCCAATTTGCGCCATACCAGAAATTGTAGAATTAAATATTGGTCATGCAATTATTGCCCAAGCACTTTTTTTAGGTATGTTTAACGCAGTCAAGGAACTAAAGCAGCTCATTACTAGAGCTAAATAGTAGTGGTGAGGTGTAATAATCAAGTGTTTTCCAGAAAGAATTTAAGTTTTTTAACATAAGCGTTCATTTACATTTAATAGCTCAATAGCCGCTGTTTTTATCAACGTGTTAAATTTACCAAAAATCATTGCGGCTACTCGCGTTCCCAGTTAATACCGCATCCATCATGTTCGACAGTGCCAGGCTAGTAGTTTGCGACTAAACCAGTCGATGATCGCAGCCAGGCACACAAAACCGTACCGTAACCGAACACAGATGAGGTCGCACTCCATGCCCAGTCATTGCAGCACAGTGGTTTTGGCAAGTATAACAATATCAAATATAAGCCGTTATCCATTTCATTATGTCACCGGCGTTCATTTGCTCTGTTTTACGGCTTACTTCGTACCCCTTTTTAAATAATATTAGCGTAGGACTCATGCTGATTTTATTACTTATTGCCAGTGACTGTTCCTGTTCAGTATTAATTTTTGCCACTCTTATCCAAGGCTCCATATTGGACGTGACTAAGGCATAAGCAGTCTCCATGTTTTTACAGAGTGGGCATGTACTATTCCAAAAAAAGACCAGTACGGGAATGTCATTATTAGCCATGTGAGCATTGAAATTTCTTGTTGTTAGTTTCAGCGGGCTATTGATAAATAATAAATGTTTACATGCATTACAACGAGGATCTTGTTTTAAAGTTTCCGACTGAACGCGATTTATGCCGTCGCAATTTTGACAGACAATATGCAATAAGCTCATGTTAATGTTCCTTTAGGATTGTTGAATGTGTATAAAAATATTTTGTTGATTTAGTTGAAAAGATAACTTTGATTAAGTATTCAATCATTAATAGTTTCTCTTCACTAATTGTTTACAGTGCGGTGGTTAACGAAGGCTGCGTTGTCATAGTTAGCAATCAGTTGTTGTAATGATTCTGTTTGTAAAATATGGTTATCCACTTTTAAATACGCTACATCGTCTTCTGTGTGTAAAGAAAACTCTTCTACACCAATGATTTCAATAACGTCTGCAGCAAAGGCATCTAGCGTGTTTTTATCAAAGTTTTTTAGTGAAATGAGCATATTAGCTACATAACGTGGGGGTTTCATGAAAAGACTTAAAAGTAACCAACTTAAAGCTGCCAGTGCACAAAATAAGAATACAGCGGTTTCACCATAACTGCCTTTAAACCATCCACCTAAAACCCCACCCATAAATAAGCCCATAAATTGACAGCTTGAATAAGCTCCCATCGCAGTGCCTTTTAAGTCGCCCGGTGCGGTTTTGGAAACTAAAGAAGGCAAGGTGGCTTCTAATAAATTAAAGCCACAAAAAAATAATCCTAAAAAACCAATGATCGTCCATAAGTTGTCGTGAAACTGAGCAAGCCCTAATTCTGCACACATAATCACTGCAATAGCACCAATAAAAACGTGTTTCATTTTGCGTTTCTTTTCTGCAATGATAATAAATGGGACAGCCAGTGCCATGGATAAGACAAAAATGGGCAAATAAACCAGCCATTCTTGTCCAGCAACTAAGCCTGTTAAACGCATTTCATTTGGCACAACAACAAAAATAGCCATTAGAATCATGTGCAAAATAAAGATGCCATAATCTAAGCGTAATAATTCTGGATTTTTTAAGGCGTCCACCATTTGGCTAGGGATAAATTCTGCGTCACGATGTTTTTTGGATACGGGGGGATTCGGGACGATATAAAAAATCGATAAGATAGCGAGTATAGTGAGTCCTGCGGTTACACCAAAAACGCTTTGAATGCCGCCAAGCCCGGCAATAATAGGCCCCGCTACAATACCTACCCCAAATGACATACCGATGCTGATGCCAATGGTTGCCATGGCTTTAGTTCTATGCACTTCCTGAGTTAAATCAGCGACTAAGGCCATGATTACCGCAGAAATAGCGCCCGCACCTTGAAACGCACGACCTAGTAAAATACCGTAAATACTACTTGATAAGGCGGCAATCACGCTGCCAATAAAAAATAATACCAAACCGATTAAGATAATTTTTTTGCGTCCAAATCGATCCGACAATAAACCAAAAGGAATTTGTAACAAAACTTGAGGTAAACCATAAATGCTCATGGCTAAGCCAATTAATGTGGGTGTTGCGCCCTCTAATTGTTGTGTAAATAGCGATAGCACTGGCAATATCATGAATAATCCCAGCATTCGCAGTGCATAAATGCCCGCCAAAGATAAGGTGGCATATCGTTCAGCAGGTGTCATGGGGCTAGTTATATCTTGTAGTGTTGTCAAAACAGGCTTCTCCTCTAAGGCAATGCATCATCAAATGGTGTGCGGTAATGTCGAACAATTAGTGTTTACTGGCTCACGGACACAGTGAAATTTAATTTTCTTATGTCTTCTGCAAATGCGGTTAATACCTCAATAGACATGGGTTTAATTAAGGTCGCTTCGGGTTGTTGAGATGTTCTCGCTAAGCTATACACCATTATTTTTTGTAAATCGCAGCGTTGCTTAATTTCTTGTAAAAGCTCAAGAAAAGCGTGATGTTCGGTATTGGAAAAACCGTGACCGTTGTAATCAATTAAACAAATTTGCAGTAATGTTGGGCATAGTGTAGTGGCTAAAATTAAATTTTCTATGGCAGCAGATAAACTTTGTCCAGTATTGTTGATTAGTTTTCTACCTGCTTCGGTTGCACTATCAAATTTAAACCATATTTGACCATTATAATGGCTAAGTTGTGCTAATGCCTGTTGAACATGACTCTGATGAATTAAACTTCCATTAGTAATAAGTATAAAATCTGCTTTGGGAAGGATTCCCATCGCGCTGGCTATCTTGCCAATTAAGGCAATTGCTTCGGGTAATTCTTTTAAGGTAGTGGGTTCCCCATTGCCTGCGATGGCTATATCTTTTATCACGCGTTGCTCAGGCGCAACATTGAAAGACTCAAAAAAATCACCGTGTAATACGCGGGTAAAAAAGGCTTTTAATTCTTCTTCAAGTAAGCCAAAGTCCACAGCAGGTGCTACGCCTCTTTGTAAATTAGGTACTTGACAATAAATACAGCGCCAATTACAAGTGTTGTTGGTATTAAAATTAATGCCAATAGATAAACCACCTGCGCGCCTAGAGAGCACAGGGTAGATATAGCGCATGCCAACGATGTCGGAGCGATGGTCAGTGGTGGATAATTTGAGTACCATAAATCTCTATTAAATTAAGTGGGTAAGTATTATTCTACGGTGTCGACGGTAAGCGTGTTAAGGTCGATTTAACAGATGGATAACATTTTTAGGTCTTAGTCATCAGTCGTGAGCACGTTTTCTTTTTTCAACTATATATTTTTTAATTATTATGACAGCAAGTATCGATACCGCTCTTATTCAATTATTTCTTGAGGAAGATGTTCGCTCAGGAGATATTACTGCGGGTATTATTCCTGAACAGTGTTTGGCTACGGCTGAAGTTATTAATCGTGAACGCATGG
>CAJAQT010000146.1 GCA_903944165.1 uncultured Methylococcaceae bacterium
AGACTGCAACGCCGCCCACTTCATTAACGTCACCTGATGCTCATGCTCAGTCATCGGCTAAAAAACCTTAAAAACTGAGTTTTTAACGCTGTTTGCATAATCATTTTCACTGACTATATACTGCACGTTTTCCAAAAATGCAAAACACACCGCGTCCCACAAATCTGGCGAGGCTAAGCCTTCCCATTCACACGAGCCTTTCGGCGGTACTTTAATCTTTCCTGAGTCTGCAAAAGCTTTAGGTATGCGCGATGACTGTGACAACATAACCCTTTGATATTCTGTACATAACACCGACAAACGCCCCTCTTTTGCGGCGCGTGCCGCTTGGTGCATGGCTTGAGCGCGTAGGTTTAAATATCGTTTTTTGCTTTCTGTTTTGAAGCACGGTGCGCCCCACCATACACGATGACAGAGCACGTTTTTATCTTCTAAATCTTGACAGACATTCACGCCCAACCCCCCAGCATCCACTACATACGTAATGCCAGGGTATGAATCGGCTGCTTCGGTCAAATAGTCTGCAAAAACATTAGAGCGTATAGTATTAGTTAAAATAGGGATGACAACTATTTCAGCACGTCTAGCATCGTCACCGATGTTTCCATAGCCGATTACCCGCGCAATAATGCACGCTGATTTATCGCGTAAGCCTTCACCGCTAGCAATATCCGCAAGTAAAACCCACCCGTAAGGTTCGTCATCTTTGATTATCCGACCGCGTGAATACATTGAGTTAGCGTCCGCCAATGACATCATGACCTTGCTTGAGTCTTGTGGAAATACGCCTAACAAACGCACGGCGCGTTCGTCATCGTCGTACTCACTGTATGCCTGACGTAAAAATTCATCACTTGCCCACGGCGAATCAAACGAACTGAAAACCAAAGGAATCCAATCGCCGTTTTGGTTAATTGATATTTCATTGTGCGTTCGCCAAAATTCCCCCGCATTTCGTGTTGGTTGCGAGGTCATTAGCATTCGATTATGTTCTTCGGATAACGCGCCGTATAAGGTCTTAAATACTTCGTCCGCGATTGAGCTTGCTTCGTCCGCGATAATCATTAGCCAGCGGGCGTGAAATCCTGCGATTTTATTAGCATTTTTCGCCTGAGCGGTCTTACTTGCGACAAACCAATTCTTTTCATGCCCTTTGATTCGCACCATGCTACTAGCTAAAACTTCAATGTGTGGATAAATCCAAGCGTAATTGCTTCGAGCTATCCTCTCAACTCGCGTCGCTATTTCTTTGAAAACCGTGTTTTTAATCTGTGCAAGGTCGTTAGCGGTGATTAGCGTTATCGAATTTGGGAAACAAATTAAATGCCACAAAACAATCGCAGAAATAGAAAACGTCTTGCCTGTACTATGACCAGACGCTACCGAAACACGCGAGCGCGAAACTTGAACGTGTGTTAAAAGCTCTAATTGTTGCACTGATAACATATCAGCACCCAAAACCTCGACAGCAAAGCGCGGCAAATCGCCGCTGTATCGCTCAACGAATTTAAGATAACGCTTGTCGTCGAGTATGCTATTCATGGCTTTTTCTGAACAGCCCGACTTAATCTACTTGCTGTTTTTCCAAAATACTTTAGATTTCCAATCGCATTATCTAAATCAGCATCGTTAGATACAATGTCAAAATGTGTTATTTCAGGCGACACTGCTGTAATCCTGCCAGCAAGAAAGGTAATGCTAAAATCAGCCGCATTTTTACCCGATTTAGGGCTTTTATAAACAATCAAGTTACCACTCTGCATTTTCTCGGCGTAAAAGTCTAAATCATCAAGTGTAAACAGCTTTCCACCTTGCTGTGCATAAACAATGGCGACTAGATGATACTGCTCTAAATGTTCTTTTATACGATTTATCTCATTCGGTTGGTTTTCAATATCGATAAATAAAATCTTTTTAGCTTTCACTTAAATTCACCCTCAATAATTCTACTGAATCTATCCTTTAATCCTTCCTGTGCATCAAGTGATTTTTTTAATGTCTTTTCAAAAATAGCATCTAACTTGCTCTCAAATTCCTTAGTTTGAACAATGTCATGCTCAACTGTTTGCGTATCTCTAAATCCGTGATTATTCTTTAAAATTAACGCTGACATATTTGGATTATAGACACCTGCCATTCCGCCCTCTAGTATCATTGCAGCTTGCATCGTCATTGCGGCTTTATAAGCACCAAAAAAATCAGGGTTTGCTAACGCACCATTTTCATCACGCGCATTAGCCCAATTCGCAACTGTATCAACATCAACGCATATCTTTTGAGCAAATTTATACATTGTTTTTAATCTATTCAAAAACGCCCTGCGTTTCGTATCATCATCGGGATGCTCTAAGACTTCATAAGCATCATTGTCAGAAAAATAATCAATAATCATCTGACAATATTCCGGCTTATATTTGGTGGGTCTGCCTCTTTTTGACGGCTGTAAATCAGTGGTTTTAGTGGTAATTTTAGTGGTAATTTTGGTGGTAATCGGTGGTAAATCAGTGGTATTTTTTAACCACTGCTCCTTATCCATACGCTTTTTAAGATTGGATTTATCTACGCCATACTTCGTTGCAAGCCACGCATAGCCCTGCAACGGGCTTGCTTCCCACTCTGCGCGTATCTCTAACCAATTGGTTTTTGATTTAACCGCCACCAAAGACCTCGCACTGCAAAGAATTTCCAGATATTTTGCAATCTGCTTTAAATCGACGTAAAAGTGCTTTAGCATTAAATACTGCGTTTTCTGCGGCATGTATTGCATTAAGTAAGCGTGAGCCGCCAAGCATTTCAGTTTCAAACGTAGGATTCAATTCACCAAATCTTTTTATTGCAAAATTACAATCTTTGATTTTTTCATCGTAAACCTGCACTGAGTGACTTAACACCGACACGCGATTATTAAGCTCTTTAATGGCATTAATGTCGCGAATGTGATGGCTAGCCCACGTTTCAGAAAGAAAGTTAAAAATATCTCTTGATTGAGATAACTTTGCGTCACGCTCCCAATCGTTTGATAACAACAACAAAAAATCAGTTGATACATCATAAAGCTTTGCTGATGCAACAATTATATCGACAGATATATTTAACGAATATGTTCCGCATTCAATTTTGTTTAATCTTGACGAATTCCGATAGCCAAGCTCTTTTGCTGCTTTTATTTGAGTCAATCCAGCAATTTCGCGGGCTTCACGCATTCTGACCCCGATTGCTTTAATCTTTTCAGAATTTCGCATAAATGCCCCTAATTATTAATTTAAATACTCCAAAATCTCATTTCGAGCCGAATCCCAACCCTTACACACCACCGTTTTATAGCCTTGATTACTCAGAGCATTCAGCCACCAATCCTGCACGGCACTGACTTTACTTGCTTTAAGCTCAGTTTTAAGCTCAAGCCACAGGCCATGAAAACCGTGCCTAGGTACGGGTAAAAATAAATCAGGCACACCCGGCTTAACGCCCTCAGCTTTAAGCTTTGCGCCCGTAGCGGGGTGTCTATGCCCGCCATTAGGCACCGCAAACAACAACTCTAAATCTGGCAAAGCTTTAGACTGCAACGCCGCCCACTTCATTAACGTCACCTGATGCTCATGCTCAGTCATCGGCTAAAAAACCTTAAAAACTGAGTTTTTAACGCTGTTTGCATAATCATTTTCACTGACTATATACTGCACGTTTTCCAAAAAGGCATGGATGGTGACCACAATCACCAGACCCTTGATGCGCCGGCTCGGATCCCTGGGCTGGTAGCGGTAGTTCATGCCAACGAAGGCATCTGCATTGGCAATGCTGGTATTC
>CAJAQT010000147.1 GCA_903944165.1 uncultured Methylococcaceae bacterium
GGTTATGAACGAATGTTAACGATTATCCCCAGCAGTTTGCATCAACGTGTGCCGGTCATGATGGGCTCAAAGGATGAAGTTGAGCGCCTCTTAATGTATCACCAAGAAGGACAACGCGACTAAGCAGTGCCTTTAACGCGCTCCAAATAAGGCTGTGCCAATACGTACCCATGTAGCACCTTCTTTTATTGCCGCAGCTAGATCACCCGACATACCAAAAGAAAAACTATCAAGCGTAAACGTATCAAGGGCTTGAGTTGCTTGATATAGCCTTTGGTAAGGGTAACATTGCAGGTTAAAATCAGTTTCTGGTGCAGGAATAGCCATCACGCCGCGTAAGTGTAGATTAGGTAAGGAGGCGATGTGTTCACAGGTGAGTTGTAACGCGTCCAAAGCTATACCAGATTTACTTGCCTCAGCACTAATATTAACTTGTAAGCAAATATTTAACGGTGCCAAATTGCTAGGGCGTTGCTGACTAAGCCGTTGTGCAATTTTTACAGAGTCAACGCTGTGTACCCAAGAAAAATGTTGTGCAATAGTTTTAGTTTTATTGGCTTGAATAGGACCAATAAAGTGCCAGGTAATATCAAAAGCACCCAGTAACTGTTGTTTTTGTCGCGCTTCTTGGACGTAATTCTCACCAAAATGTCGTAAGCCTGCCTGGTAAGCGGTTGCAATCGTGGTGGCGGGTTTAGTTTTACTTACGGCTAATAAATTAACAGAATGTGGTACGCGTTGATAACGCGCCTCTAGTTCAGTAATGGTGTGTTTGATAGCGGCGATACGTTGAGTAAGAAATGTGTGCATACGTGACTAAAGCAAAAAGAGAAAAAGAGAAAAAGAGTAGCAATAATTATCTGTGCATAGAGCATAGGGCGCAATAGCGCGAGAGATTGTGGAAGTATTATGATTTTAACTTTCCTGCTATGAGTGTATCGAATGAGGGGGAAGAAAAAGCATACTTTTACCGTCTCGTCAGCGTATTACGACGCGTTGTGTTGCACTGCATTACACTGTAAAAGTAAGTCTTCGGTCCCCTTTTTTCAAAAGTGGACGTCTATGCTTACACCATTAGTTTAGCAGGGGGCTGAATAATTACGCGCCCACTTATATTGGTTTTTCTACACACCGCACTCTTTTGCCGCTCGGAGTATAACTAAACTATGGTATAGAGCCAGACAGGTAAATTTTATTTTAACAATGAGAACACAATGGACATTAGTGAATTATTAGCTTTTTCAGTAAAAAACAAAGCCTCTGACTTACATTTATCGGCAGGATTGCCGCCGATGATTCGAGTCGATGGCGATATTCGTAAAATAAATGTGCCTGCTTTAAGTCATAAAGACGTTCACGGACTGATTTATGACATTATGAATGATAAACAACGACGTGATTACGAAGAATTTTTAGAAACGGATTTTTCTTTTGAATTGCCTGGTGTGGCGCGTTTTAGGGTGAATGCTTTTACACAAGAACGTGGCGCCGCAGGCGTATTTAGAACCATTCCAGCAAAAGTCTTAAGTCTTGAAGAGTTAAATGCCCCCCCGTTTTTTCAAGAGTTATGTCAAAAGCCGCGTGGCTTAATTTTAGTGACAGGGCCTACTGGTTCGGGTAAATCAACAACCTTAGCCGCCATGATTAATTATATTAACGCTCATGAATACATGCATATTTTAACGGTTGAAGATCCTATAGAATTTATCCATGAAAGCAATAAAAGTTTAATCAATCAACGGGAAGTGCATCGTGACACACTTGGCTTTAATGAAGCCTTGCGCTCAGCACTGAGAGAAGACCCAGATGTTATTTTAGTGGGGGAATTACGCGATTTAGAAACAATCCGTTTAGCGTTAACCGCAGCAGAAACAGGGCATTTAGTGTTTGGCACTTTACATACCACCTCGGCAGCAAAAACTATTGACCGTATTATCGATGTGTTTCCCGCCGCAGAAAAAGATATGATTCGTTCAATGTTATCGGAATCCTTGCAAGCGGTTATCTCCCAAACCTTAATCAAGAAAATTGGTGGTGGCAGATTAGCCGCGCATGAAATTATGGTGGGCACTTCAGCAATTAAAAATCTGATTCGTGAAGCCAAGGTGGCGCAAATGTATTCAGCGATTCAAACAGGTCGGCAAGAAGGCATGCAAACTTTGGATCAAAATTTAAAAGAGCATGTCGACAGTGGTGTAATCACAGCAAAAATGGCCATGACTAAAGCCGTAAATAAAAATATGTTTTTATAGACCTATTCTTTATCTTGAGAAGATTATTCTATGGACAATAACTCATTACTTGATCCCATCTTTGATTTGATGGTACAAAAAAAAGCCTCTGATTTATTCATTGTTGCAGGACGCGCACCCACGTTAAAAGTAGATGGCATATTGCTGGAAATTTCCAAAAATATCCTGACGCCAGACCAAACCGTAAAAATAGTGCACAGCCTCATGACCTCGCGACAAATTCAGGAATATGAGGCTACGCGAGAGTGTCAGTTTGCTATTGGCATAAAGCATGTTGGACGTTTTCGAGTCAGTGCCTTCACCCAGCGCGATTCTGCTGGCATGGTGTTGCGACGCATTGAAAATATTATTCCTACCCCAGAATCCTTACACTTGCCGCAGATTTTTAAAGACGTGATTATGGAAAAACGTGGTTTGATATTATGCGTAGGCGGCACGGGAACAGGCAAATCAACCACCATTGCATCACTTATTCAATATCGTAATCAAAACAGTAAAGGGCATATCATCACCATTGAAGACCCTATTGAATTTCAACATCAACACTTAGGCTGCATTATTACGCAACGTGAAGTAGGCATTGATACCGAATCGTATGAAGTAGCTTTAAAAAACACCTTACGTCAAGCCCCTAATGTGATTTTAATTGGCGAAGTGCGTAGTAAAGAAACCATGCAAAATGCTATAAGCTTTGCAGAAACAGGGCATCTATGCTTAACCACACTGCATGCAAATAATGCCAATCAAGCCTTAGACAGAATCTTACATTTTTTTCCTGAAGAAATGCATCATCAAGTATTAATGGACTTATCGTTAAATGTGCGGGCAATTTTTGCACAACAATTAATCAAACGAATTGATGGCGCGGGCAGTTATCCAGCAATAGAAATTTTACTTAATACGCCTTTGGTAAAAGATTACATTCGCAAAGGTGAGATTGATAAAATTAAAGAAGTGATTAAATCGTCCCGCGAACAAGGAATGCAGACCTTTGATCAAGCCCTGTTTGATTTGTATAGTTCAGGAAAAATTAGCTACGATGACGCCTTAGATTCAGCAGATTCAAAAAATGACTTACGTTTAATGATTAAATTAGGCAGCGCTAATACCTCAGTGCAAGAAAATCAGGGCATGAGACTGGTTAATGACGATTAACGGTAAAATCGTCATTATTTATTTTTTTTGAAAAAGTGGCGTAGAGGGCTTTAATCCCTTAGCTGTAAAGGCGTGAAAACGATACATCATCTTCAGCCATACTAAGAACAGCTGATAGGTGATTTATACGTAACCTAGACTAGACAAACTACGCTATCATTCAGCCTCCTGCTCTGCGCTAAACAGCACTATAAGCCTTCAGAGCGAATGCATGATTAACTCAAGAGGAGGCTTAAAATGATTACCCCCCCCCCCCCATAAACAAAGAAATATCAATAAAATCAAGGCTTTTATGGCATATTGCCATGTTTAAAGCATATTCCTTACGTATTAAATTTTCTGCACTGGCGACTTTAGTTACACTATTACTTATGGTGTTTTCGTTAAGCTTCTCCTTCCAAATTGCAAAAGAAACGCGACTTCTTAGCGAAGCACTAAAGCAAAGTTATCAACAAACAGTATTGACGGAGCGGATGAGTTTATTAGCCCATTATATTGGTATTCAGCAACAACTTGGCTTAACGTTTATTCCTTTAGACGATGAGTTGCAGCAACATCTACGCGAGCACGAAGCACTTGCACCAAACATACGCAACTTAGTTATCGCGCCAGAAGTTTTTGGCAACACACAGTCTCTTTATAGCCCTGCACAACAGTCCGAATTGCAAAGCTATCAAGCTAAAGTTCA
>CAJAQT010000148.1 GCA_903944165.1 uncultured Methylococcaceae bacterium
AAGGTGCTGAGTAATCAAGACTCTTAATTTAGGCGACTTAACTCACCACAAACGGCTTAAGTTAATGGCAGTGAGGCGAAGTCTGTGATTATCAGCAATTCTCATTATGACTATCGTGAAAAATACGGAGTCCAATTGCTTTAGCCAGGCGTTAAAAAGGCTAAAGCCTTTTTACTCTTGCTTACAGTTACTAAGGCACGGGTGCCATAGCGTCCAACTATAACGAGAAGTACTGGATGATCAGCGCTTATTCCCATTCAATCGTTGCGGGCGGTTTGCCACTGATGTCATACGTCACTCTTGAAATACCCGGCACTTCGTTAATAATTCTGGTCGACACTAAATCTAAAAAAGCATACGGTAAATGCGCCCAACGTGCAGTCATAAAATCAATGGTTTCTACGGCTCGTAAAGCAATAACATCATCATAACGTCGACCATCGCCCATTACACCTACTGATTTTACGGGCAAATACACTGCAAACGCCTGACTGACTTTATCGTATAAGTCATGTCGATACAGCTCTTCAATAAAAATTGCATCGGCTTTACGCAACACATCCGCATAGGTTTTTTTAACTTCTCCTAAGATTCTTACGCCTAAACCTGGCCCAGGAAAGGGATGTCTAAACACCATTTCTGAAGGTAAACCTAATTCCAAGCCTAGCTTGCGCACTTCATCTTTAAATAATTCGCGTAAGGGTTCAAGTAGTTTTAAAGTCATATTTTCGGGTAAGCCGCCCACATTATGATGCGATTTAATTAGCTGTGCTTTGCCCGTTTTAGCACCTGCTGACTCAATCACATCAGGATAAATCGTGCCTTGCGCCAACCATTTGGCATCGGTGATTTGGCTAGCATGTTCATCAAAAATCTCGACAAATAAATTACCAATAATTTTACGTTTTTGCTCAGGATCGCTAACGCCCATTAAGGCCTCTAAATAACGTTGCTCGGCGTTTACGCGAATAACTTTTACACCTAAATGCTCGGCAAATATGCGCATCACTTGATCGCCTTCTTGCCAGCGCAACAACCCTGTATCAACAAAGACGCAGGTGAGTTGCGGCCCAATTGCTTTGTGTAATAAGGCGGCAACCACTGATGAATCCACGCCACCAGATAAGCCCAAAATCACGTGATCGGTAGTGACTTTTTCTCGGATAGTCGCCAAGCTGTCTTCGATAATATTGCTTGCTGTCCATAATGTATCGCAGCCACAAATCTGGGTTACAAAACGCGCTAAAATACGCTCGCCCTGCTGAGTATGTGTCACTTCTGGATGAAACTGTAGCCCATAAAAATGTTTACTTTCGTTCGCCATGCCGGCAATGGGTGCGCCTGGTGAGCTAGCAATGACGGTAAACTCATTAGGTAGTTCTACCACATGATCGCCATGACTCATCCATACATCAAGTAAGCCATAGCCTTCAGGTGAAACATGATCTTCTATTCCCGTTAATAAGGCTGAATGCCCGCGTGCACGCACTTGTGCATAGCCAAATTCTCGATGACTTGCCGCCGCAACCATGCCCCCTAATTGTTCTGCCATAGTTTGCATACCATAACAAATACCTAACACAGGCACGCCCAAGGTAAACACACATTCAGGTGCGCGTAAGGTATCGCTATGGGTAACGGTGTCAGGGCCGCCCGATAAAATAATGCCGTGGGGTGCAAACTGACAAATATCTTCTGTACTGCTGGAACAAGAAAAAATCTCACAATACACGCCTATTTCCCGAATCCGTCGGGCAATGAGCTGGGTGTACTGTGAGCCAAAATCTAAAATTAAAATCTTGTGGTGATGAAGTGTAAGGGCTGAATTTTTCACAATGATATTGACTAAAAAGGTTAACAAAAACGGTAATTAATCATAAAGTAAAGTGCTGGATTTAAATAGCCATAAACACCCGCTGACAGGAATTTTATACTGTTTCAATCTAGCGTGAGCTTTTTCTTAATGAAATAATTACCCGATAAAACCGCTAACATGATTTAATTTTACCTCTGTAAGCGTAGCGTTAGCAGGTGTGTAGCTTAGCAAATTTATCGTTTTTCATTGAAGGTAGGTCACTATGGTTGTGTTATGGACTGATGCATTATTATTTTTATTGGCAAGTGTTGGCGCGTGTAGCGTTTATTATTTACACGCACAAGCACATCACAAACGCGCCCTAGATTATCTTAAAAACAGCCCTATTGGCATGGCTTCATGGTTATTGTTGTGTTGTTTTTTACTTATTGCTTTAATCGATTCCCTGCATTTTCATAGTCTTGCTAGCCAAAATAAGGAAGTTATCAGCGTGCTTGATACACTGTTAGCAACACTACGTTCACACACCGAAAAAACCTATTCAGCCCCCTTTGCCAGCACGTTATTTAGCAAAGAAATGCTTGTTTTAGCTGATGGTAGCAGTGCCTGGGGCTATCCACGTTTAAGCTTTGGTGGCCAGCACTTAGCAACACCCAATGCCCAACACCTTACCGATATACTCATTAAAACGGGCAGCGGCTTAATACAGGCAGCGGGACTCTGTTTATTTACCTATGTGCTCTTTGCTAAACGAATAAAGACCGCGTTTTCTTCTGCCACGGCACAAGCACTTTGGCTCACTTTTTTTACGGTTTTTTGTCTTGCCTACACGTTAACGTATTTGTCTCAGTTTTATCATGTGCTTGGCACAGATAAAGTGGGCGAAGATGTTTTTTATCAAACTATTAAAAGTATTCGCACCGGCTTAGTGCTGGGTTCGCTCACCACCTTAATCATGTTACCGCTGGCGATTTTGTTTGGGATTTTGGCGGGCTTTTTTCAGGGCTGGATTGATGATGTTATTCAGTATGTGTACACCACGTTAAATTCTATTCCCAGCGTGTTGCTTATCGCCGCCGCTATTTTAATGGTGCATGTGTACATGGCAAACCATGAAGCAGAGTTTACTAGCCTGATGGTTCGAGCCGACATGCGTTTGTTATTTTTGTGCTTAATTTTAGGCGTAACAAGCTGGACGGGGTTATGCCGCTTGTTACGCGCTGAAACATTAAAGCTTCGTGAGATGGATTATGTTCAAGCCGCGATAGCCTTAGGCGTTAAACAACGCACGATACTTTGGCGTCATATTCTGCCTAATGTCATGCACATTATTATTATTTCTATTGTGTTAGATTTTAGCTCGTTAGTGCTAGCTGAAGCCGTCTTGTCTTATATCAACATTGGTGTTGATCCCACTACCTACAGTTGGGGCAATATGATTAATGGCGCACGCTTAGAAATGGCTCGGGAACCCGTGGTATGGTGGTCGTTAACAGGTGCCTTTGTATTGATGTTTATGCTAGTCTTAGCGGCTAATTTATTTGCCGATACGCTACAAAATGCTTTCGATCCACGCAGTAACTTTCAACGTCATGACTAGCTAAGAAACGCACACAAAACCAGTTGGACAGGTGTGGGTGCGATAGATTCGCACCGTGTATTGACGTTATTTCATGCCCAACTCATTAAGCACAGCGTGCTACTTTTTTAAGTCTTAATTATTTTTTTTAGCTGGCAAATTAACTTCGACTAACCATCCTGTTTGCATTGGACACTGCGTTACACTTGAGGCACTAATCTCAATCCGTACAAAGCCTTGTTGAATACCTTCTGGTAAGATACCTTGCACTAAAAAACCTGAAGAGCGCGGCGTTAGCGTAACAGCAACAACGTGTTCTTTTACTGTCACGCTTAAGCTATCAGGATTGCTTTCAGCACTTGCAACAAATGAAAAGGCCGCACCAGGCGCTACTTTAGTCAAATTGACAGGCTGCATTTCAGTAATCTTGGGCGCAACACATTTTTTCTTACTACTACTTGAACTGCCATACGACCACGCGGCTTGGCTGCTTAAACTGCTGATTAACAACACCACAACAAAAATAGTTTTCAACATACTTTATCCTTAATTTTACTTTACAATGTTTCTTAATTTAACCGTAAACGCTTCATTGTAAAGACACTCATTACGGAGCTCTTGAAGAATGTCTAGTTAGTTGTAACAATGCAGATCTTTAATTATTAATCACCTTTTCTTTACTACTCTCGCCAATGACTCAGAAAATAACCCAAAAAATCACTGCTTATAAAGTCCTAACCGATGAGGACAAAGCCGCCGCAGCGGAACACATCGCGCCTCAACCAAACCCTGCTGACCGCGAAAGCATGCATGAAAAAGTGGCGCGACCAGAAATTTTATATGGCTCAACCTATAAAATTAAAACACCTCAATCCGAACACGCGCTGTATATCACCATTAACGATATGATTTTAAATGAAGGCACAGAGCATGAAGAACGCCGACCTTATGAAGTCTTTATTAACTCCAAAAACATGGAGCATTTTCAATGGGTGCTGGCGTTAACGCGCGTTATTTCTGCAGTATTTCGTAAGGGTGGCGATGCCTGTTTTTTAGTGGAGGAATTAAAGGCCGTATTTGATCCCCAAGGCGGCTATTTTAAAAAAGGGGGTGTCTTTATGCCTTCTTTAGTTGCCGAAATTGGCTGCGCCATTGAATCGCATCTAAAACAAATTGGGATGCTAAAAGTCACTGAATTAGACACTCATCATAAACAGTTTTTAGCCACTAAACGGCACGAATTTTTGTCCCTGCATAATACTGAATTAACAACGGAAGCATCTGACTTTCCGGCTCAAGCTATTTTATGCATGAAATGCCAAACCAAAGCCGTTGTCCTGATGGATGGCTGCATGACCTGCCTTAACTGCGGTGAAAGTAAATGTGGTTAATGCTGCATTAAACCGGGCTTTCGACCGTCACACTTTACAGGTTAAGCGTTGACAGCCTACTTTATCAGGGCTCATGACGGAAAATTGATACGAAAAAGTTTAACTGTGGGCATTCTGCACTGGATGACTATATTCGACGTTATGCTTCCCAGGATGTGAAACGCGATCTTGCAAGAGTTTTTGTGACTACACCGGACGATGATAGTGATCATCTGGCCGGTTTTTTCACCTTAAGTGCCGGCAGTGTTAATTGTTCGGACTCGCCCTCACTAGGTCGTGTGGGCTTTAGCGTATTCGATGATGAGACTTTTGGGGCTAACGTAGGTGGCTTTTTTTTCTGCACTAAGACGCTTGCCGACGCACTGACTGCTGGCTCGACTTTAGTTGTCTGCACCTTATTCCGTGCAGGCGTTAGCGTTACTACAGTATTGTTAGGTAATACCTTGGGCTTATTATCAAGCGACTTTACACCTACTGTAATCGGCCTATTAAGTCCGTTCTCTTTTGTTTTTTCTTTTATATTTGCCCTAGGTATTGGCTTGATCACTGGCTCCAGTTTTTTACTTACGGCTTTGCTTAAAGGTAACTCTGCTGTTTTGGCGGCCGTTACAGGCGCAAGCACGGGTAAACTTTTCTTCATAACACGCTCAGTAACTGCATTCACTCTTTTTGGTTGAGGTTGCACACCACTGTCCGCCACTGAAGCTGTAGGTTTTACGGGTAAATGTTCAGGGGCAACCACCGCATTTTTTTGCATCCCATTAACCCTTGCGTCATGAGCCTGAGTCTCTTTAGACGCGGGGCTTTGTGCAGCAGGCATGGACGTGTGTGCAACAATCTTTTTTAATAACCGTTGATAAACTATTTGCGTAGATTGTTTTGGTATCAAGGCGGGGGGCGTACTTGGCTGCGCTCTCTGCACTGGCTGTTGAGCAATACTGGCCGCTATAGTGGGGGTATTAGGTTCACTCGGCACCGGGGACGGCAGCCATAAACGTGAAATAATTGGCTGTAAATATTTAACAATTTGCACCGGTAAAGAACTGGTGAATTCATAATTAGCGGCTTGTTCGCCTTCAACATACGCGGTCATTACCCCATAAAAACGTTCGCCCAGAAAAAAAGTAAACACTGCGGCTCGACTGACAGATTTTGCTGAGAGTAAGCGTCCACCTGCGCCCCATATTTCTTTCCGATGATCTCCCGTGCCTGTTTTTCCCCCCACATCCATAGGCTTGCCTTGCGCATCTTTATACACGCCCTGTAATCTGGAAGCCGTTCCCCCTGCCACCACGCCGATTAACGCCTCCCTAGCAACGTGCGCCACTTCCGCAGGAAAAATACGCTCACCTGCTTCAAGTTGCTTACTTAGTTGGGTTTCGTAAGGCGTATCTTTAGCAAAATGTAAGCTTTCAAAACGTACTGAAGACAATTTAACGCCATCATTTAGCAAAATCCCCACTAATTCAGCTAAGGCGGCGGGTCTGTCACCAGAAGCACCAATTGATGTTGCATAAGAAGGTGTTAAGGCTTCAAAAGGATAACCTACACGCTGCCAAGCTTCATGAATTTTCCAAAAAGCCTCTATTTCCAGCAACATCATAATCCGTTGTTGCTGAGCATGATGTTTACGACTCTTAATTAACCAGCGATACACTTGTTGCCGCGCGTGTTGTCCAGCCTCTAGCACTTCTTTTTGACTGGCGCCAGGATGCTCCGCTAAATAACTAACTAACCATAACTCCAAAGGATGCAGCTTGGTGATATAGCCCTGATCTTGTAAATCAAAACGACCAGTCGAATATTTGTTAAACAAACTGGAGATTTTTTCACCCTCCCACAACTGCGTATCCACATGCGCTTTTAAATAATCAGCCAGTGCCGCCTGATCATGGTTTGGGTAAATTGCCCGATACAGCATCGTTAAACGAGCGGGGTTAGCATAAACGCGCTGAGTTAATGATAACAATGCTTGCTCGGCGGTCATGCCATGATATTTTGCAAAAAACTTGCGTAAATAAATACTTCCTTCACGCTCTGCAAAACGCGCTAAATACTCTTCACGACGCGGGTCATCAGGGCTTTCAAGCCAACGCGCAATGCCTTCTGGTTTGTATAAATGATGGTAGACCACATCTCGCATTAATCGAATAAACACCAAATTAACCGAATCACGCAGCGCATGACGGACGGATAAGACTTTGTAATTATCAGCTTTATTAAAATTGGCAAAACTATGTAAACCACCACCAGTAAAAAAACTTTCTCCTGGACTGGCTGAATAGGTTTTATCTATGGCTAAAGTTAACAGGGCTGCTAAATTAATGTTTGGCTGCACGCGCAACTGTTCAACGACCCATAACGATAAATGATCACGTGGGTGTAACGCCACCTGAGCTAAAGATTTTGGCGTATAGTCATGATATTGCTGATAAATATCAGCGATTAACTCTAAATAATGAACTAAAGTGCGTAACTTTGAAGTTGACCCTAAATCTAAGCGTATCCCTTCATTAATATCTAAGGATTGTTGATAATTATCGGTTTGAACGCGTAATAAATTGCCTTCTGGCGTGCGTTCATACAGCATCAAGCTATACGTAACAGCATCTAAATGTTGAACATTGGTTAATAAATGCGAGCCAATTAAGCCTGCTGCGTTAACCTGTTCTGCTTGACTTAACTTTTTTAAAGCATCGGTAACGGCTTGCTGAACAGTATTATCTAAGGTGCTTTTTACGGTTAAATCCAAGCGGTCTAACTCGTAATTTGAACGAATGTTTAACAGATTAGCTAACCTTGAACGCATCACTAATGGCGTTTTATTTAATACAGTCTTGTCTGCCGCCGACGCTTTGGTAATGACCTCGACACGTTCTTGCAAGGCGGCATGAGCTAAGGCCCCTGAAATAACGCCCTGATCCGCTAAGATGCGCAAATAGGCATCCGTTAATTTTTGTAAGGCGGTAAAGCCTCGCCCTAGTAAATAAGAGGGACGCCGCTGAGATAACAATAAACTTAAGGTCTGACGATACGCTATGGCTTGCTGCTTAGTCAGTGTATAACTTAGCAATGACGCGGGCATTAATAACCGATTGGTATCCGAAAAATCAGCCCCAAACCACGCCGATAAGCCATCGCCTAAGCCATGTACTTCACCAAATTGTGGTGTTGCGGATAACGGCATGGTGTTTAAGTACGATAGCGCAATTTCCTCCCGCATTGCCAGGGTATTGGAACCTTGTAGGTAAGCACGTAAGGACGCAGTGCTCATTTGCTGAAGTTTATCGCCAAATGAATGCGTGTAACCATTAGGTGAATGACGATATTTTTCTATTTGCGTGGCCAAGGTACTGCCCCCAGACACGTGTATTTCACCGCCTAATTTATGAAGCAGCGCGGATAGCCCCGCAAACCCTAATCTATCCCATTCAATGGCTGGATTAACAGTTGGCGAAGTTGTTGTTAATAACTCTCTATTTTCAATAAATAACAAAGTATTAAGAATAACGGGGGGAATTGTTTGAAAGCTCGCATAGCCATGTTCGGGATAACGGGCGCTAAACATGACTTGATCATGGCGATCGAACAGTGCTAAACCCGCCTGAAATTTTTCATGGTACACAGGGAAAATGCCAAAATCATCTTTTAACTCCAGCATTTTTTTAGAGAATACCGCTTGCTTATCTACCTTAAAACCTTCTGCATGAAGAAGTTTAATCATCTCTGGCAAAAAGATATAACCCAATCGCTGGTCATACGGGCCATAGCCTGGATAACGCACCGCATCACTTGCGCCGGGCAGTAATTTGAAACTTAATTGTTGACTGATTTGACTTAAATAACGTGCTTGATATTTTGACGTGTGCACTTCTTGCTGCACCATTCTTGCTGTCAGTGCCAATAATGCAATGACCGCAAGGATAATGTATAGCAACAAAAAACGACTGATAATTTGCTTTGCACGCGCCATAATTAGCTTAACACTTAGTGCAATAAGAAGACGGGGTGCTTCATGTCGCTAACCGCCCTAAGCTAGGAATCGAGGCTAACAGCAAACATAAGGACAACATCGTTTCCCAACAATCGCCAAACTGCTGACCTTTAATCTGCCGATCTGCTTTGGCAGCCAACACTAACACCTGATGTAATGCGGCTAGGGATAAGCGTTTATGTGCCATAGTGACCACCTGTTTACGCGCTCCCCAAACCTGATTGGCTTGATACACAGCATCCAAGGACTGACCTGACGCAGCCGCCATTTTAATTTTGATTAATAACCTTGCATCTCGGGTAATTGCCCACAACACAATCGTTGCCGCCACGCCTTCTGCTTGCAAGGCATGCCAAATTTTAACGATACGATTTACGTCTGCAGCCAACACGCAATCCATTAATTTAAAGACATCGTAGCGCGAACTGTCCACCACAGCGGCAATAATTTGTGGTGCAGACACGCGTCCTTCACCATATAACACATATAGTTTTTCAATTTCTTGCACTGCCGCTAAAAGATTACCCTCTACTCTGGAAACCAATATACCTAAGCCTTCTTGATCGGTTGTTAAGCCGCGTTGACGCAGTCGACCTTGAAGCCATGAGACAAAATCTTGTCCATCCAATGGCCACACTTGCACCAACACACCGGCTTTATCAAGTGCCTGCACCCAGCGAGTTTTTAAGGATTCTTTCGATAATTTTGGCGACGTGAGCAATAACAGCGTGTCAGGTGGTGCTGATTGACAATAAGCAAGCAGTGCTTTAGCGCCATCGTTGCCAACAGTAGGCTGAGCTAAGCGAAGATCAATAACTTTATTATCTGCAAAAATAGATAAGGAATTAGCCGCGAATTGTAAACTTTGCCAAGAAAAACCTTTCATACTGACAGTCAGCACTTCACGCTGTAGATAACCAGCAAGACGCGCTGCTTTTCTTACCGCATCGGCAGCTTCCTCGCGTTGCAAAGGCTCATCACCACTGATGAAATAAATAGGTGCTAATTTTTTTTGTAACGCCGCTGCCAATTGGTCAGGTTTAATATGCATATTAGTGACGGTGTCCAGCCAACACAATGCGCGCACGATCAATAATTAAACGTACGGCACTGTGTCGCATTTCCTCACGAATAACCGCTTCCTCATTGGCTTTTGCAATAATATCTTGTTGATTATTATAATATTCACGCTTCACCTCTAAGCGTTGGCGCGGCATTAATACCTGCTTATCGGCGGCCAATAACTCATACTCTACACGATAAAAAAGCTCTAATTCGTTGGAACGTCCACGCGCACTTAACGATAACACCTGCTGGCTGACCTGCTCAGCCAGAATATTAATGATTAACTTCGCCTCTTCAGGAGCGGCCGTTAATTGCCCGTCCGCATTCCGCAATGCTTTTCTAAACTGCTCGTGCAAAGTAAGCGAGGCCCCCATGACGTAAGTATGTTGCAATGCTTGGGGGAAATCTTGCGCACCGCGTAAATGATAACCGCAGCCACTGAGGCTTAATAATGCCAGCATACCTATACTCATCAGCCTTTTGTTTATGCGTATGTTAAGCACCGTAATCCTCTTTAAATTAAATAACAATGTTGATCAGTTTGTTAGGTACCACAATAACTTTTTTCACCACGTGCTGATCGATAAAACGTATCACCTGCTCATCAGCTAAGGCAAACGCCTCAATCTCAGCCGCGGTGGCCGTTGCCAGCACACTAATTTTGCTACGTAACTTACCATTAATTTGCACCATTAACTCAAGGCTATCCTGAAGTAAAGCCGTGTCATCCACTTCAGGCCAACGCAGTGTTGTGGCGACCTCTTGATGCCCTAATTCTAACCATAATTGTTGACAAATATGCGGCACCATTGGCGCTAGCATTAAAACAATGGCTTCAAGAACTTCTTGGCGCACAGCATAAGCATTGTCAGAATCATCATTAAACTTACTTAATGTATTGATTAGCTCCATGTTGGCGGCTATCGCAGTATTAAAAATTGTTCTAACACCCATATCATGACTTACTTTTTGAATCGTCTGATGCAATTGTCGACGCACCGCAGCTTGCTCTGGCGTTAACAGGGCTTTATTTAACACGCGGTGATTAACACCCGTTGCTTGCACATGCAGATACACTTGGCGCCATAAGCGTTTTAAAAAGCGATGCGCACCTTCTACGCCGCTGTCAGACCATTCTAAAGATTGCTCTGGCGGTGCGGCAAACATCATAAATAAACGCACCGTATCAGCGCCATACTGATCAATTAAGCCTTGTGGATCAACCGTATTACCTTTAGATTTTGACATTTTACTGCCATCTTTTAAGACCATGCCTTGCGTTAATAATTTCTTAAAGGGCTCATCGGCAACCAGCAAACCCTCATCACGCAATAACTTAGTATAAAAACGCGAATAGAGTAAATGTAAAATCGCATGCTCAATACCGCCAATGTAATAATCCACCGGCAACCATTGATTAACACGTGCATCCAGCATCTGCGTTGCATCATGACACGCAAACCGCGCAAAATACCACGATGATTCCATAAAGGTATCAAAGGTGTCAGTCTCGCGTTGCGCAGTTTTACCACACTGTGGGCAGTTTGTTTTAGAGAACGTAGGATGTGCCACCAACGGCGATTGCGAACCATCTAACACCACGTCTTTAGGTAATTGCACGGGTAACTCATGCTCTGGTACAGGCACTGTGCCGCAGTCATCACAATACACAATCGGTATAGGTGCGCCCCAATACCGTTGACGCGACACGCCCCAATCACGTAAACGAAAATTGACTTTACGCTGCCCTTGCCCAGTCTGCTCTAAGGTTTCAGCGATAGCGATAAAGGCTTGCGCGGAAGTTAAGCCAGTAAATTGAGCTGAATCTATTAACACCCCTTTGGCGGTAAACGCGTGTTCACAGCCATCAATTACTTGTTCTGACGTTAACGCCTCAGTTTCGGCAACAATAACGTGCTTGATCGCAATGCCATATTTTTTAGCAAACTCAAAGTCACGCTGATCGTGAGCAGGCACCGACATAACGGCACCAGTGCCGTAATTCATTAAGACAAAATTAGCAATCCAAATAGGCACTGCTGCGCCCGTAAGCGGATGCACAGCCATTAACCCCGAAGCAATACCGCGCTTTTCCATGGTTTCCAGTGCCGCTTCCGAAGTTTCCATCAGCTTGCATGCCTGAATAAAATCAGCAATAGCGGCATTATTTTTAGCTGCCGACAGCGCTAATGGATGCTCAGCGGCAATCGCCAAATAGGTCACCCCCATTAACGTATCTGGACGCGTGGTATAAATATGCACCAATTCTTCGCTATCAAGCACAGCAAACGCCATCTCCACACCTTCGGAGCGACCAATCCAATTAGCCTGCATGGTTTTCACTTGCTCAGGCCAGCCGTCTAAAAGGTTTAAATCGGCTAATAATTCATCTGCATAAGCGGTGATTTTTAAAAACCATTGCGAAATTTCTTTGCGCTCCACTTGGGTATCACAACGCCAACAGCAGCCATCAATCACTTGCTCGTTTGCTAATACGGTAAGATCATTGGGACACCAATTGACTGGCGCCGTTTTTTTGTAGACCAAGCCTTTAGCTAACAACTTAAGAAAAAACCATTGTTCCCAACGATAATACTCAGGATCACAGGTTGCAATTTCCCTATCCCAATCATAACCAAAACCTAAGCGTTTTAATTGCTCACGCATATAATCAATGTTGCTATACGTCCACTCAGCAGGATGAACGCCATGCTGCATTGCCGCATTTTCAGCAGGCAAACCAAACGCATCCCAGCCCATGGGTTGCATGACATTTTTCCCTAACATGCGCTGATAACGACTAATAACATCGCCAATGGTGTAATTACGAACATGCCCCATGTGCAGCTTACCGCTTGGGTAAGGAAACATAGACAAACAATAAAATTTGGGCGCAGGCGAATTTTCGGGTGATGCAAACGCACCCGATTCTTGCCAAGCCTGTTGAACCTCTTGCTCGATACTGAGCGGTTGATAATTTTCTTGCATCCTTCTCGTCTTTTAGCAATCAAAAGCGTTAGAATACCGTACAGTTGCATAAATCTAAAGCGTCAATTTTGGGAGTAATACCATGAATAAAAATAAACTTATCGATGCATACCTTGACTTAATGGCGCATATTTACGAAGCCATGGACGATACGCTACATTCTTTTACGGATGCGATGACCGTAGGTAAAGATAAAATCGCTCAGCAAGGTCACTTAACTCATGAAGAAATTCAACACGTCTCAGCCGCTGTGCAACGTGATATTGAACATGCCGCGCACGCACTACCCGAACAAGCCAACCACAACAGCTTGGCAGAATGGTTTAAATTTGATGTCGAATTAATCGAAAATTTTGCTTTAGATGCTTTTTTAAGCATTGCCGACAAAACCCGTCTTGAATTAGCGCGCTTAGGACACATCGCACAAAAACACAGCTATCAAGCAGGAGAAATTACTGGTCCTGGCACTTTTATTTGTGATGCTTGCGGTAAAGAAATCGCTTTTAAAACCCCTAGTGAAATTCCAGAATGTCCTCAATGCCATGCCCATACATTTGTACGCATGTAAGTGACTATTCGTAGCAACGGCTTTAGGCAAAACTAAAGCTGTTGTCACGTTTGTTAAAAACATTTGCTCAATTACTTAACTCACTATTTCAAATTACTAAAAATAACAAGGAACTATACTCATGCGTAGAGTCATATTTAATCAAAAAGGCGGCGTAGGAAAATCTACCATAACGTGTAATTTAGCGGCAATCAGTGCCACCGAAGGCAAAAAAACATTAGTCATTGATTTAGATATACAAGGTAACTCTACGCACTATCTACTGGGTAAAAAAGTAGTGGATAGCGATCAGACTATCGCGCATTATTTTAAAGACTGTTTAAGTTTAAATTTGTTTGGCGGCAATCAAGCAGGCTCAGGACTTGATAACTTAATTCACGAATCGCCCTATCCTAATCTATACGTCCTGCCTTCTCATCCAGAACTCGAACCCTTGCAAGGTCGCTTAGAATCACGCTTTAAAATTTTTAAATTAAAAGAAGCCTTAGAAAAAGTGCATGGCTTTGAACGAATTTACATAGACACCCCGCCTATTTTAAATTTTTACAGCCAGTCCGCTTTGATTGCCGCCCAACGCTGCTTAATTCCGTTTGACTGCGACACCTTTGCCAGAGAAGCCTTATACACCTTAATGCACGCCGTTACCGAGGTAAAAGCAGATCACAATCAACAGCTTGAAGTTGAAGGCATTATCGTTAATCAATACCAAAAACAAGCTAACTTACCTAAACAATTGGTTGAAGAACTGATCGCCGAAGGACTGCCCGTGCTTAGCTCAATGATTTCACCTTCAGTTAAAGTAAGAGAATCGCACAGTATTTCTAAACCCTTAGTCCACTACCTACCCAACCACAAATTAACAGACGAATTCCGTGCCTTATTTCAAGAAATAGAAAACAAACACAACTAACTAAAAACGTGTAGTGGTCTAATAAAAACAGACACCCAGATAGGTTGATATACTTAATCAATCAAAATGGGGACATTATCATGAATAAAGAACGTCGAGTATTTGATACCACGTTTAAATTAGAAGTCGTTAAACTTATTAAAGAGCAA
>CAJAQT010000149.1 GCA_903944165.1 uncultured Methylococcaceae bacterium
ATGAAATTGTATCGCCTAGTGCGACCTATGCACTTATTTATTACTTTTTTAATTACTCACGATAAGATTTTGCATCAGTATTTCCACATAGGCTGAGCTATCCATAAACAAAACATGCCTTTCAGCCCATTCATCACGCGTCAAACCGCGATCGATGACAGCAGCAATCGGAGTCGGCGTGACTATGTAACTCTCCAGCCGGACATCCTGATCTTTAAGGCGTGTTTCAATATCTTTAATCACTTTATGGAATTGTACCTTTGGATGCTCCGGCCCTTCATGAGAAATACCGTGCGGTTCAATAAAGGCCACTACCTGCTTTTCGCCAGTCACCGCCCATAGGATAAAGTCAGGGTAAAAATTGCCTGCCTCAAAAAACCCAATACCACTGCCGCGAGATTTGTTGCGTAGCAGATATATCGACGTATTTTTCTCCCGCAAGCAGGCTTCATTGGTTTCCAGCCATTGCATCAGATCAACCACAAAATCCTTTTCACTTTCATTAAGTGAGACCGGGGTAATGGTGATGGGGCAACCTTTTTGGGCATACAATAAAGGCAGAAATAAATGGTTACCCAAAATACAGGCTTTTAACTGACCCGCTTCAATCAGGTGTTTATGCGTCTTAGCCTTCAATTCTTTATCAATCTCGGCCTGAAGTTTTTCAATATCACTAATCAATTGCTGCTCACTGGCATCGACAATTAGTTGATAACACTCATTTAATTTAGGTAGATTTTCATCCCCAGACTCTAGTGGACGTGCCTCAAGACGTGGTCGTATAAATGCGTCAGCTTCATACAAAAAATATTTTTTGCTGTATTTTTTCAACAATTCCAGGGCAATCTGGCTCCAGATACGGACATTGGCGTAACGGTTTAAGGCGATCAGTTCTTTCGGTACATACAAAATATACCAGTCATTCCTTAGCAAGAGACTACGGATAGCCTGCGGCAATATGATCAAGCTATAAAGTTTTTCCCTCGCTTTAAATTGCTCCAGCTCAAAATACAATTTATTCATATCGAGAAAAGCAAGGTGCTGATCGGTAAATACGGCTTCATGGGCTGGAACGGCAGCGGCATTACCCGCACGCGCACCTGGGGCAACAATAGCCTGTATCTTGGGATACCAATCCACTTCAATGCGATTTTTGGTCAGGTAATCCGGTACGCCGCCAAACAGCGGCATGGCACCATCGCGGTTAAAACTATATTCACGTCCATCAGCGGCTTTGCGCTTGGGGCGTAGCACTTTCAATTGTTGACCAAAGTCGTAAGTCAAATTCATTGGAATTTGGAATGATTTCTTGTTGTCGTTGCCGGGCAAACCTTCGTCTTTTAAAAAATCACGAAACTTTTCCATAAAATCGGCCTGCACACCAAAGACATTGAGTGTCTCAATATAATGGATGTATTCCGGCTGTTTGGCCGGTGTCGCTGCCCGTGATCTTTTCAATGACCATGCGTGCCCTTTTAAACGCACACCACGACCAAACAACTGAATGATTTGCGAGCCTTCGCTACGACCGACACGCATCAAGCCTAGCGTGCTGACACGCCAGCAGTCCCAGCCTTCAACAAATTTCTTGGCGCCTATCAACAGATTGATAGGTGATGACGATTCTTTAACACTCGCAAACTGGGCAGCGAGAAAGTCACTGTCATCCAC